>DATLWH010000357.1:0-6281 GCA_035576505.1 Thermoanaerobaculia bacterium
GGCGTTGGCAAACGTCACCGACTGATTCACGTTCAGGAAGAGGGGGCGCGTGAGCACGGCCCCGCCGCCGGCGGGGATGAAGGTGAACTGTCCGCCGGCTGCTTCACTGCCACCGTTGAAGAGGGTCAGCTCCGTGCGCCAGACCGATCCGCCGATGCCATTGGTCTGCGCGGCGGCCGAAACGAGCGAGCGATAGGTGGTTGCGGCAGCGATGGTGAGCACGTGCGATGTTGCGGCCGAGGACGTCGCGTTCGCCGCGGTGAGGGTGACGGTGTACGAACCTTGTGCCGCGTAGGTGTGCGTCGGGTTCTGCAGCGCCGACGTTGCGCCGTCGCCGAAGCTCCACTGCCACGACGTCGGTGAGCCGGCCGAGCGGTCGGTGAACGTCACGTTGGAATGAACTGCCGGGGTCGACGGCGTCATGTCGAAGGCCGCGGAGACAGGCTGCGCTCCCGGAGTCGAGGTCGTGACCGTGATGGTCTGTGACGCGACGGACTTGAGGCCGGACGAGGCCGACACGGTCAGGGTCACCGGATAGCTGCCACCCGAGGTGTAGCGTTTGCTTGGATTTTGCGCCGCCGATGTCGAGCCGTCGCCGAAGGTCCAGAGCCACGAGGCGATGTTGCCCGACGAATGATCGGTGAAGGTGATGTTCTGCTGCGTCGTCGGATTCGAAGGCGTGTAGGAGAAGTCGGCGGCGATGCCGGAGGACACCGACACCGTGTGCGACGCAAACGACTGGCCGCCGCTTCCGCCGGCAGTCAGTTGAATCGTGTACGTTCCGGGAGCGGCGTAGACGTGTGACGGATTCTGGACCGATGACGTGCCGCCGTCGCCGAAGTTCCAGGCCCAGGAGGTGGCGCCGTTCGACGCGTCGCTGCAGACGAAGGTCGTCACTCCGGCCACGCCGGCCGACGGGGTGACCGTGAACGATGCCGTCACGGAGGTCCCGACGGTGACGCTGGCGGTATTCGAAGCCGCCGACTCGCCTGCCGCGTTGAAGGCGACGACATAGATGCGATACGTGTTCGCCGGCAGACTGGAGATCGAGGCCGCCTGGGTGCCGGCGGCCAGGTCGGGTGATAAGCGGCTGAAGCCGCCGTTGCCGCTGGCGAGATAGGCGCGGTAGCCGGTCTCATTCGTGGCGTTGTCGATCCACGCCAGGTTGATCGTCGATCCGGACAGTGTCGCGGAGAGTGACGTCGGCGCGGCCGGAACGGTCGGCGGTGGCGTGGTGGAGCTGCCGCTGGGATAGAGCCAGCGCGCCGCGAGTTGGTCGTCGGTGCGAAGAACCGGACCGCCGCCGCTGACGGAGGCGTACATGAGCGCCGTCGTGTCGGCGCTGTGGCCGAAGCCGAGCGTGTGGCCGAACTCGTGCGCCACGATCTCGGCCAGCGTCGTGCTGGAGATGCCGGCCTGTGGCGTCACGCCGTCTTGAATGGTCAGGTTTCCTTCGCTGATCACGTACGCCTGGTAGGTCTGTGTCGTGTGCGTGCCGTCCGCGTTGAACGGCCCGGTCCAGGTCATCGTGCCGGAGACGCCGTTGAAGCCGCCCTCGCCGACGACGCCGCCGGTGGCAGGATTGAACGTCCCGCTGATCTCCTGATTCGGATCGTTGAAGAGGACCTCGTTCACGCCGTTCGGAGCGGAGAGTCCGCCCGGGGTACCGCTTCCCGCGCCGGCGTAGACGTAACTGATCTTCGCGGCGGTGTAGCTGTTCCAGGCGTTCATCCCCTCCTGGATTTCGGTCACGCCGCCGCCGGAGTAGCCGGGCTGCGTCCCGAAGCTGTACCACTTCGCGCTGCCGCCGGTGTCGAAGAGGTTCCAGCGGTAAACGGTCCCCTCGGAGATGAGTGTGAAGTCCGGTTTGATGATGCGGCCCGAGGTACTGCCCGAGACCGCGGGCGCGAGATCGCGCGCCAGAACCGGATTGGCCACGCCGTAGCCGTTATCTGCGTCGCGTCCGGCCACGCGGTCTGTGACGTACGACTCGAAGGCCGTGGCATCGCGCTGAACATTCGTTGTGACAATCGGCTGCAGCGACGCGTCGAGAAGTGCGACGTCGCCGGCCGCGTCGTCGCGCACCAGGAGGCGCCGGCCGTTGGCGGCAGGCTGCTCGCTGAATTTGCCAACAAATAAATCGATCGTCTGGTAGTCGCCGCGCGGCGTCGGCGTGAGAAAAGCCATGACGCGCTCGCCCGGCGTGTAGACCGGCGTTCCGAAGATCTTCGTGATGCGGCCGTCGATTTCTCCACCCACCTCGCGGATGGTCAGCTCTCCAGCGGCATCGCCCTTGAGCGTCCTGTCGACGGCGAGTCTCGTTTCGGTCCAGATTCCTTCGCCGCGCAGCACCGGCAGCGAGCTGATGACGGTCCCTTCGACGATGACAGGCGACTTGCGGATGAGCTGCTCGTCAGTCGGCAGCACGATGGTCGTGGCCGAGGCGACGGAAGCGAGAAGCAAGAGGACACACGTCGGCCAGTACACCCTGAAGTGCTTGAACATGAGGTCGGTCTCCTATTGGGCCGGCTCGGCCGGCGGGGTTGGTTGCCCGGGGCGCGGGCGCCATCTTCGGCTGATCATTTCCGCCGTGCTGGCTGCTGCGCGGACTGCTCCCCGTGTACGCCGGCGTGTATCCGGGAGGGGAGCGGTCTGGGGCATTGGAACGAAGTTATTCGGCGTTAACGCGCGCCCGCGCTGCTACCATTCCCCGCATCCCCAAATGAACGAGAGTGCCAATGCTTGAGCCTGACGCGATGCTCGGTCCGTATCGGATCGTCAGCCTTCTCGGCGAAGGGGGCATGGGTGCTGTGTATCGCGCCAAAGACACGCGTCTGGGCCGTGATGTGGCGGTGAAGATCCTGACCGCGCTCACGCTGAGCGATCAGGAGCGGGTGCAGCGCTTCGAGCAGGAGGCGCGCGCGACCGGGATGCTGAACCATCCCAACCTCTTGACGATTTACGACGTCGGCAACGAGAACGGCACGGCCTACATCGTCAGCGAGTTGCTGGAAGGGGAGACGCTGCGCGAGAGACTCGAGCGCGGCCCGCTGGCGATACGCCGCGGCGTCGACGCGGCCTTGCAGGTGGCCAACGGGCTTGCCGCCGCTCACGAGAAGGGGGTCATTCACCGCGACCTCAAGCCGGACAACATCTTCCTCACCCGCGACGGCCGGGCCAAGATCCTCGACTTCGGCATCGCCAAATTGAGCGCGAAGTCCGACGACGGCGGCGTCTTTCACCAGGCTGCCACCGAGCCTGGAATGGTCCTCGGCACGGTCGGCTACATGTCGCCCGAGCAGGTGCGCGGCGAGCCGGTGGACACCCGTTCCGACATCTTCGCCTTCGGCGCGATTCTCTACGAGATGCTCACCGGCAACCGCGCATTCAAGCGCAACTCCTCGATCGAGACGCTGAGCGCGATCCTGAAGGAGGATCCGCCCGATATCGCCGAGTCGATTCCGAATGTGCCGCAGGCGCTGGAGCGGCTCACGCGGCGCTGCCTCGAGAAGGACCGCGAGCTGCGTTTTCAGTCTGCGCGCGACCTGGCCTTCAACCTCGAGACGATGTCGTCGATGTCGACGCCTGGCGGCGGCGGTACGTTCTCAAATGTCTCCAATCCGATGGCGGCGCAGCCGGGCCAGCATTCCACAGCGATTCGGGCGCAACCCGACCTGGGGCCACGGCGCACCTCGGCCACCGGTATCCGCCCCGTCACCTCGGCGATGCCGGCAACGGTGCGCATGCCGGCGCGACAACCAACGCTCGCGGTGCCGATGCCGCGGCGCGTCTCGCCGCTGCTGCTCACGCTGCTCTTTCTCGTCGCCATCGGCGGCGCGGCCATCGGCGGTTGGTACTTCGCCACCAGAGAGATGAAGGAGGCCGCGCCTCCGGAGGTCGTCTTCCACCGGATGACGTTCCGCCGCGGCGAAGTACGCTCCGCCCGCTTCGGCCCTGACGGTGATTCGATCGTCTACAGCGCGGCCTGGGACGGTAACGCATCCGAGGTCTTCGTGGCAAACCGGCAGAGCCCGGAGGCGCGGCCGCTCGGCGTGAAGGATGCCGACGTGCTGGCGGTCTCGAAGTCGACAGAGCTGGCCATTCTGTTGCGCCGCGACCGGCTCACGGGCCTCGGCACGCTGGCTCGGGTACCGCTCGCGGGCGGCACGCCGCGGGAGGTTGCCGAACAGGTCCTGCAGGCGGACTGGTCTCCGGACGGCAACGACCTTACGGTGATCCGCGGCGGCAACGGAACCTTCCGGATCGAATCGCCCATCGGCCGGGTCCGCTACGAAACGCCGCATGCCCTGCGCGATGTGCGCGTGGGAGCGGGCGGCCGGATCGCGTTCATCGAGTCCTACACGGGCAAGAACGACGTCTCCATCCTCGAGCCGAAGGCAGCGAAGCCGGTCTCGATCGCGCGCGGGTGGGGCCACGGCGCCACCGGGCTGGCCTGGGCGCCGGGCGGCAAGGAAATCTGGATCACCGCGACCGACACCGCCGAGCCGCCGGCGCTTTATGCGGTGAACGTCGACACGGGCGAGTCGAGGCTCGTGAATCGCCTCACCGGCTCGATGCGCATCTACGACATCTCGGCGGGGCACGTGTTGCTGTCGAACGGCATGTGGCGCGCGGCGCTGGAAGTGCAGGCGCCGGGCGAGGCAGCCGAGCACGATCTGTCGTGGCTCGACTGGTCGATCCTGGCCGACCTCTCGCGCGACGGGCGAACGATTCTCTTCAACGAGCCGCGCGAGGGGGGCGGCGCGGCCAGTGCGATGTATACCCGCCGTCTCGACGCTCCGACGCCGGTGCGCATCGGCGACGGTTACGGCGATGCGATCTCGCCGGACGGCAAGTACGTCCTCGGACACAGCGGAGCCAAGCTCGTGGTCATTCCGACCGGAAGCGGCGAGGCGCGTGAGCTCAAGACCGACGGAGCATTCGATCTCGGCGCGGCCTGGCTGCCCGACGGACGGCGCGTGGTCGTCGCCGGCGCCCTGCCGAAGAAGGGATACCAGCTCCTCATGATCGATACGCTGGAGGAATCGGTGAAGCCGGTCTCTCCGGAGAACATCTGGGGCGATGCCTATCGCCCCTTTGCAGTCTCCCCCGACGGCCACTACGTCGCCGGGATGACGAAGCAGCAGACGATCGCCCTCTACCCGGTCGATGCCAACGCCGAGCCGTCGGTCGTACCGGGCATCGAGCCCGGCGAGGTACCGATTGCCTGGTCGGCCGACGGCGGGTCGCTCTTCGTCTTCCGCCCCACCGCCCTTCCCGCGCAGGTGACGCGCGTGACGCTCGCAACCGGTGCACGCGAGCCGTGGAAGCAGTTCTCTCCCACCGACCCTGCCGGCGTCTACAAGATCGCTCCGATCTGTATCACACCCGACGGCACCGCCTACGCCTATGACGCCCTGCGGATGCTGAGTGATCTGTACGTCGCGGACGGGCTGCGGTAACTGATATAAATAACCAATAACCCGGCAACCGGCAACCGGCCACAGACAACGCTGCGAAGCGGCACAAAAGCACAGCTATGCAAAGCGGGGGGTCGCCGCTATACTGCGCCATCCATTTTTCAGGGGATCCGGGAGAGCAAGGTCGAATGGCGAAGGTGCAGGGTAAAAAAGCGGCTACCAGTCTAAAGAAAAAGGGTGCCGCGAAAGCAGTCGCGCGCGCAAAAACAGGCAAGAAACCGGCCCCGAAAAAGCCCGCCGCGAAGGCAAAGGCAGCGGTAAAGAAAAAGCCCGCCAAGGCGGCCGCTCCGAAGAAGGCACCGAAGCCGGCCGCGAAGAAGGCCGCCGCGAAGAAGCCGGCTGCGAAGAAGATCGCCGCGAAAAAACCAGCCCCGAAGAAGAAAGCCCCGAAGAAGGCAGCCCCGAAAAAGACAACTCCGAAAAAGGCAGCCCCGAAGAAGGCTGCTCCCAAGAAGGCCGCTTCTCCCAAGGCGGCCCGGAAGCCGGCCACCGCGAAGGTAACCACGAAAGCTGCCGCGAAAGCGGAGAAGGCGGCCGAGGGGAAAGCGAAGTCTGCCGCCAAGACCGCCGCGAAAGTGGCCGCCGGCCCGGCAGCCGCGGTCACTCGTGTGGCCCAGGCTGCCGACGACAAGAAACGCCGCCGTTCGCGTCCGCGCGTCACATCGAGCGGGCCGGCTACAGCCGCGTGGTTCTCGCAGGGAGACCGTCCGCGTTCCTCGTCGTTCATCCCGGCGCCTCCGCGTGCCGAGGCACCGTCGCTTGTGGCAGCGCCACCGGCGTCGTCCGATCGCCTCGTGGGAT
>DATLWH010000358.1:0-2142 GCA_035576505.1 Thermoanaerobaculia bacterium
GCCACGATTCTTTCGCAGGGCGATTCCTCGCGGCTGTACCAATCGCTCGTCTACAAGAAGCAACTCGCGCAGAGCGCGAGCGCGGACGCTGATACGCGCGAAGACAACGGCCTCTTCACCGCCAGAGCGGTCATGGCCAGCGGCAAGAAGACCGAGGATGGCATCGCCGCGCTGCGCGAAGAGATTGCCGCGCTTGCCGCGAAGCCGGTTACCGCCGCGGAGCTCGACAAGGCCAAGAACCTCATCATCACCTCGGCACTGCGCGAGCGCGAGACGAATGACGGCAAGGCCGCCGCGCTCGGCGAGGCCGTTACGCAGAATCACGACGCGACCTACGTGAATCGAGGTCTGGCCCGGCTGCAAGCCGTCACCGCGGCGGATGTGCAGCGAGTGGTCAGGAAGTATCTGATCGACGGAAAAGCCGTGGTGATCACATATACGTCGGAGGCGAAATGAAAGGGGTCGCCGAAATGAAGACGCTCCTTGCCGCCGCCGCTGTGACTCTTGCGCTGCAACCGGCGTTCGGGCAGGTGGAGACGACCCCGCCACCACCCTCCGCACCGCGTCAGATTCAGATCCCGAAGCCGGTGGAGAAGACGCTGGCCAACGGTCTGCGCGTGATCGTCATCGAAAAGAAGGGCGTGCCCCTCGTGGCCGCGCGGCTGTTGATCCGGAACGGCGGCGAAGCCGATCCCGCCAATCTGCCCGGCCTCGCCGACACCACCGCCTCTCTGTTGACGAAGGGGACGACGACACGCAGCGCCGAGCAGATCGCGCGCGGGGTCGAAGCCCTCGGCGCGACCCTCGATACCAGCGCGTCGTGGGACCAGTCATCGGCCGATCTCGACGTCCTCTCCTCGAAGCTGCCGGCGGCGATGGCGTTTCTGGCTGACGTCGTGCGGCATCCGACGTTCAAACAGGACGAGATCGATCGTCTGCGGCAGCAGAACATCGATGCGCTCAGCGTGGCCATGCGACAACCCGGCAGGCTGGCGAATTTCGTGGCTGCGCACGTGATCTTCGGCGCCGGTCCCTACGGCCACAACCTCGGCGGTACGCCGGAGTCGCTGGCCCGCATCAAACGGGACGACATCATCGCCTTCCACCGCGACTACTACCGTCCGGACAACGCCATCCTGGTCCTGTGCGGCGACATCACGCCGGCCAAGGCGTTCGCCACGGCGCAGGAGCTCCTGGGCGGATGGAAACCGGCCACGGGCTCGCATCCGGTTCCGCTGGCGTGGATCAAGGACCTCCCGGCGCCGCACGTGGTCGTGGTCGACATGCCCGCGGCCGGTCAGGCGGCGGTGGTCGTCGGCCGTCCCGGCCTGCGCCGCGCCGATCCGGCGTATCACCTTTCGCTCGTTACGAACTCGATCCTGGGCGGCGGCTATTCATCGCGGCTCAACGAGGAGATCCGCATCAAGCGCGGACTCAGCTACGGCGCGGGCAGCTCGTTCGATCTGCGCCGCGACGTCGGACCGTTCAGCGCATCGGCGCAGACGAAGAATGAATCCGCCGCCGAGGTGGCCGGCCTGATCATCGACGAGATGAACAAACTCGGTACGACGCTGGTCGCCGGCGACGAGCTCGGGCCGCGCAAGGCCGCGCTGATCGGCGGCTTCGGCAGCCAGCTCGAGACCAACAAAGGCATCATCGGCCGCATCGGGACGCTGGCGCTCTACGGATTGAGCCTCGACGAGATCAATCGCTACATCAGCGGCGTGCAGAGCGTCGCCGCCTCCGATGTGGAGACGTTCGCCGCCGCGCACCTGGCCGGCAACAACGCCAGTATCGTCATCGTCGGCGACGGTAAGAAGTTTCTGCCCGCGCTGCAGCAGCGTTTCAAGGATGTCGAAGTCATCCCGATCGACGAGCTGGACGTGAACTCGGCGACGTTACGGAAGGGGAAAACGTAGGTCGGACGAACGAACGCGCGCTGTCATCCCCTCTGTCATCCTGAGGCTGCCGGAGCCGCTGAGCGAGCGCAGCGAGCGAAATGCGGCGGAGGACGGCGAAGGATCTCCAGATGCGCTGCTTGGGGCAGGAGCGCAGATGGGGTTTGTCGTAGATCTTCCTCACAAAAAACCGCAGTTTCGCTCCTGCCCCAGACGCTGCCACTGGAGATCCTTCGCCGTCCTC
>DATLWH010000359.1:0-4509 GCA_035576505.1 Thermoanaerobaculia bacterium
GCAGCGTGATCACGAACGACACAGGAGGCGCCCATCCGCGTTGCACGACTTCGAAGTCGTTCGCCGTCAGCGCGGAGAACGCCCGATTGAGGATGTTGTTGTCCCACTGCGTGTCGTACGTCCCGCTGACGTACATGTCCGTCCCGTTGTCGGCGACGATGAGTCCGTACTTCTTGAAGGCGCGGAAGATCTTCTGCACGCTGGCGGGGAACGTCGAGATGTCTTTGTTGGCCTTCAGCCGCAGGCGCGCCCCCATCGGCAGAGCGTTGGCGGTCGATCCCGCATTGTGCGAGGCCGGGTAGACGTACCCGTTCGACGAGCGGACCGTGACGCGGAAAGCGTGGCGGATCTCGTCGGGGCCGGCCACCTCGTCGTAACGCACGAGCCCGGGCAGGATGGCCAGTCCCGCGGCGTCGGCCGAGGTCCAGGTGTCCGGTCGGCGATTGTTCGTCTTCATGTCGAAGAAGGCGCCCGACGCCGCCTCCCAGTTGGTGCCGTCGTACCAGACGTTGTAGAGCTCATAAAGCGCGTTGTTGGTCTTGTCGACGATCAAGACATGACGATCCTCAGTAGCGCGCTGGTCGACGTTGCCCGGCTGCCCTCCCTCCACCCACCCGTTCATGGTGATGGCCTCGTCCGGAATCGGGTAGAACGGAAACGGCAGGCCGGTACCGTGATCGACACCGTCGCTCTGGTCCCCGAAGTCGGTAAACGTCACCGTCTTCTTCGCCTGGGCGCCGTCGACAACGATGAACGGAAAGCCGTAGACGTCGCCGCCGCCGGCGTCGCCGCCGAAATCGGGATGAAGGCCCCTTGTCGGGCCGATGAACTGGATGAAGTTGGCGGAGTTGCCGTCCAGCGGCGCGTTGCTGACGTCGGTGTTCCACCAGTTGTTGGCCGGGAACAGCGGCAGCGGAACCGGCATCGCGCCCCCCTCCGTCGCCGCGGACAGCGGCACCGCGAGGAGCAGAAGGCAGACGGCAAGGGGAAAACGGCGGAGCATCCGTCATTCTGGCCGTGGCCAGGAAGGGGCGTTGTGAGGGTTCTCACAGAAGGATCCTGTGATTTCGTCTCGATCGGGGTTGGCAGGTGCCTGCTCTTAACCAAGAGGGGGCTCTCTACTGCGCGAACTGGCCATTCCGCGACGACCATCAACGTGACTGTCGTCATCCGAGCACCCCCGACACGTGTAAGATACGAGCCATGTCTCGTCCCATACAAGCGCTTTTTGAAGAGGCATCGGAACTGCCGGTCCAGGATCGCGCGGAGCTGGCGGGCCTTCTTCTCGAGAGTATCGACGATCCGCCAGACGAAGGCGCTGAAGACGCGTGGGCCCTCGAGATCGAGCGACGAATGGCCGAGTACCGCGCCGGACGCGTGAAAACGATTCCCTGGTCAGAGGTTCGTGCTCGCTTGCATCGGACCAACCGGTGACTCCGATACACTTCTTCGAAGAAGCCAACGAAGAAGTTGAGGAATGCCGGCGTTGGTACCACGAACAGAGCGAGACTGCTGAAGCGGCATTTCTTCGCGAGGCTCGATCATGCGGTGGAGATCGTTCTCAATGCGCCTCGTCGCTGGCCGAAGTACATCGACGGCACTCAGCGGTATGTCTTCCCTCGGTTTCCGTATTCGCTTGTGTACTTTGTCGAGAACGAAACAATTCAGGTAGTCGCAGTGGCACACCAGAAGCGCCGGCCCGGGTATTGGCTCAAACGGTTGCGTTCGTAGACGTTTTTCCGCGTGAGCGATCGGCAAGCACCGAATCATCAAGATTGAGCGTCGTTCGAGCCACGATGCCTGATGCTCCTTGATGACCCACCGGATGTCAACTCAGGCTGCTTTCAGTCCCAGCCGGTCGGACTGGAGAGTCCGACCTACGTTCTCCCGACAACGATCAGCGTCACGTCGTCATCCGGCGTACTAGCCACCCCGCGCCAGGTGGCCACGTCGCTGACGATGGTCGCGGCCAGCACCCCGACCGAACCACTGCCGCGCTTGGTGATCGTCGTCCGCAGGCGCTCGTCGCCCCATTGCTCTCCCTCCGCGTTGGCCGACTCGGTCACCCCGTCGGTGTAGAGGACGAGTGTGTCGCCGGGGGCGAACGGACGGGTGACCTCGTCGTAGCGGGCGTCGCGGAAGCGGCCGAGGACGACGCCGGCGGCGAGGATTTCCTCCGAGAACGCTCCGTGGCGGAGGATGGGCGGCGGGTGGCCGGCCGAGGCGATGACGAGCGTGCCGGCGGCGGGGTCGATGTGGACATAGGACGCGGTGATGAACTGGCGTTCCAGACGGCCGCAGAAGAGCGTGTTGAGCGCGGCCAGGATGCGCGCCGGCGACGATGCGTTCCCGACCTGCGTTGCCAGGGCGATCTTCAGCATCGAGGCTACGAGCGCCGCCGGCACGCCGTGGCCGGACACGTCGGCGATGAATACGCCGAGGCAGCCATTCTCCATCTCGAGGAAATCGTAGAAATCGCCGGCGACGTCGGAGGCCGGCATGTAGATCGCCGCGACTTCGAGGCCCGCCAGCTCTGGACCCATGCGCGGCAGCGTCGCCATCTGGATCGCCCGCGCCGTGGCCAGCTCACTGTCGACGGCGACGAGCCTCTCCTGCGCGCGCGTTGCCTGCTGCATCGTCGTGACGATGATGGTGACCATGAGCAAGAGGAACCCGGTCGGCTCGCGGGTGAGCCCGTAGGGATCGGCCACGAAGCGGAAGTGCTCGTTGATGACGAACGCGGTGAAGACCAGCGCACCGATGCGGACCAGTCTCCAGGTGCTCTTCTCCGCGCCCGGGAAAAGGAGGTCCAGCGCCAGGACGAACACCAGCACCAGGACGAGCACGTTGATGACCTTGTTGAGAGCAAACGGAGCATGCGTCATCGCTTCGTACGGAATGGCCACGGCGGCGCATGCCACGAGCGCGGCCGTGATGATGTTGTGCCCGATCCGCCTCCGGGTGCCACTGAATGCCGCGAACAGCAGCGCCGCCGGGATCGGCACGAGGTACTCGAACGCGGAGCGTACGTAGCCGAGCCAGCCCGGACTTCCCGAGAGCAGGCCGAACGAAGACGTGTTGGAGGCCAGCCTCGTTCCGTACGCGATGGCAAAGAGTCCGGTGTAGAGAAAGGAGCTCCGCGCGTTGCGCGCGCTCAGCGCACCGAGGAGCAGCATCCCCACGCCCACCGTGCAGAGCACCACGGCGATGACGTTCGCGATCATGTCGGCGCGAAGGGTGTCGATGACAGCCGAGGCGGTGGGCATCGTGGATCAGTAGATTAGTGGATCAGTGGATTGGTGGACTAGTGGATCAGTAGATTCGTAGATTCGTGGATTCGTAGATTCGTAGATTTCGTAGATCCGACGATCGTGAACGCCGGATACAGTGAACCCACGAATCTGCCGAATCCACTAATCACTAATCCAAGAATCCACTGATCCACGAATCCACTGATCCACGAATCTACTAATCTACCACCCCACCAATGCCCGACTTTCGCAGGACGCTCGAGCGGGCCTTCCGGCGCCGCATCGTCGTCAAGGACACGGCGGACGCGGTCGTCGCCACCGGCACTAGCGCGCAGACGGACGAGGAGGCCTTCGGGGCGGCGCAGGCCGTCACGGCATCGGCCGCGGCGACGATCGCCATCATGCTCGCCGGCGTGGCCGCGTTTCTGAACCTCTACGCGACGCAGCCGCTGCTGCCGATGCTGGTGCGCGTCTTCTCGGCATCGAAGGCGTCCGTGGGAATGACCGTCAGCGCGGCGACGATCGGCGTGGCGCTGTCGGCGCCATTCTGCGGCTTGATCGCCGAGCGCGTCGGACGGAAACGCGTGATTGTGTCGGCCACGCTGCTGCTGGCCGCCCCCACCCTGCTGGCATCCACCGCGACGTCGCTGCCGATGCTGATCTTCTGGCGCTTTCTGCAGGGAGTGGTGATGCCGGGCATCTTCGGAGTGGCCATCGCCTACATCGCCGAGGAATGGCCGCCGGGGAGAGTGGCATCGGCCATGTCGCTCTACGTGAGCGCAACCGTGCTGGGGGGATTCCTCGGGCGCGTCATTCCGGGCTACGCGGCCACGCACAGTATCGTTGCGTCGATCACCCCGAGCTGGCGCCTTGGATTTCTCGTCATCGGCGGCTGCAATCTTCTCTTCGGAGCGGTGATCGCGCGCTGGCTCCCGCGCGACCACAAGCCCGCGCTACCGGCCGCACGCGCAGACGGCGGTATGCTCCGGCACCTCCGCAATCCGCGGCTCGTGGCGACGTACGCTGTCGGATTCAATGTCCTCTTCTCGCTGGTCGCCGTCTTCACCTACATCACCTTCTATCTCGCGGCGCCGCCGTATCTGCTGACGCCGGCGCAACTGAGCTCGCTCTTCGTCGTCTATCTCGTCGGACTGATCGTCACCCCGCTGGCCGGCATCGGCATCGGCCGCGCCGGCTCACGTCCGGTGCTCATCGCCGCCGTCATCGCGTCGATGATCGGTCTGTCGATCACTCTGCT
>DATLWH010000360.1:0-7558 GCA_035576505.1 Thermoanaerobaculia bacterium
ACCGAGCAGGTCTCGCCGAACTGGAAGTTCACATTCGGCGTGATGACGTATGACTTGAAGTCGCTCGTGTGCGCGACCGTGGCGTCGTTGTGCAGGCCGGTGACCGCGCAGTTGATGTTGTACCAGGCGGCGTCGACGTCGACGGGCTCGCTGAAATTGACCGTCAGGCTGCTGTCGTGCGGCGCGTTGGTGCCGTTCAATGCCGGATCGGTGTTGACCACCGACGGTCCGATCTCCGCGATCGTGGCCGTGCGGCGCGGCGTTGGCGTGCCGGCGACGAAGTCGTTGCGGTTGATATTGGTGTCCGTGCTTCCGTTGTTCTTCCGGAGGTCCGCCGTCGTGTTGCTCGGCGCGGGGGCGCTCAGGTTTCCTTCGCTGCACGTGGCCGATGAACCGTAGCCGACGAAGTCGATCACGTCCGGATTGGGGGAGGAGATGGGGCAGGCGCCGGATTGAACCGTGCCGTTGCGGACGAGCGCGATCTTGCCGGTGGTGGCGCTCATGTTGATGGTGCCGTAAACGTTTGCCGAAGGGAGCGGATCGCCTGTGGCGCCGCCGGAGGCGAGCGAGATCAGGTAGTACTCGCCCGGGCCGATGGTTCCGCCGAGCGTCTGGAAGTTGTTCCAGGCCGTGCCGGAGGCGGATGCGTATTGGATCGTCCAGCCGGTGAGGTCAAACGGGATGTTGGTCGGGTTGTAGAGCTCGACGAAATCATTTGTGAAGGTCGCGCCGGAGTTGCCGCCGCCGCCGTATACCTGGCTGATGACGACATGGTCCGCCGGTGGGGGCGGTTGCACGATGGTGAGGCTGATCGAGGTGCCCGATGAGCGTCCTTGCGCGTCGGAGATCGTGACCGGAATCGTTTTCGCGCCGAGGGTCGTGCCCGTGGCGACGACTGCATCGAGGGTGAACGTGTTGCCGCTGCCCGCCAGCGCCTGCACCGATCCGCCGATCGCCGAAAGATCCGCGGTCACGGTGATTCCCGTGCTCGTTGGCTTGACGCCGGGCGTGACATTCACCGTCAGCGTCGTCGTGTCACCCACGGCGAGCGAGGAAGGATTGGCCGAGCCGGTGCCTGTAGGCGGCGTCGGGCTGTCGTCGTTGACGATCGTGCCCGTCGCCTGCGCCGAAGTGTTCGTCGCTCCGGTGATGTTCGTGACGTTTACGGTGAATGTTTCGTTCGGCTCCACGTCGACATCGCCGTTCACCAGGACGGTGAACGTGTAGGTGGATGTGACGTTCTGTGCCGTCAACGTCTGGGCGACATAGTCGTTGTTGGCAACCGTCGCCGATCCGTCCGCCGTGGCGATGTTGAACGTCACCCCGCCGGGAGGCGCCGTGCCGCCGGTCAGCGAAACGGTGAAGTTGAAGTTCGTCGTGCCGCTGTCCCCCTCGAATGCCGAGACGTTGCTGATGGCCAGGGTCGGGGTAACGGCGACGCATGTGTGGAGCGGCGAGCTGGTGTTGCGCGGAGCCGGCGCGCCGATGGTGAAGTCGCTGGCGTTGTTGTTCGAATCCGTGCAACCGCTCGAGGCGCGAAGCGCGGCGGTCGTGTTGCTCAAGGTCCCGGTGGGTCCGGCACCCTCAAAGCTGCTCGCTACCGTGCCGAAGCCGACCAGATCGAGGATGGCGGGGTTGGCCGGGCAGTTGTTGGTCGCGCCGCACGTCAGAGCGGTCGTGTTCGACACGAGTGCGACTTTTCCCGCGGTCGCGCTCATGTTGATTCCGGTGCCGGAGCCGGTGGCATCGGGCGTTGGCAGACTGGTCGTTCCGCCTGCCCCGGCCGCTTCCTGAATCAGATAGTACTGACCCGGTGCCAGCGAGACTGCCGTGAGGTTGGTCACCTGCCACGAGCTGCCGGCACTGCTCGCGTACTGAACGGACCATCCCGCCAGGCTCTGCGGCGAGGTCCCTCGGTTGAAGATCTCGATGAAATCGTTCTTGAAGGTGGCCCCGGAGTTGCCGCCGCCGCCATAAACCTGACTGATGACGACGTTTGACTGTGCGCTGGCGATCTGAGCGACGAAGACAAAGCACAGCAACAGCAGGAGGGAGTACCGGCGGACGTTCATCAAGAAAGCTCCTTGTTGTGTAGAGAGAAGGCGAGTACGCGAGGCTGCGAGCCCCGAACCAGACCGGGCACGGTCACTATCCATTTGATCCCCCTGAATCCGCATCGACCTCTCGCGCAGGACAAACGGGCTCCCACAAACGGAAGCCAAGATCGCCGGGCTGCAATCTTCCACAGGGCTGCCGCACACACACCCGGGCACCGTTAGACAGCTTGCTGATGGGGAAACGTCGATGAAGACGGCTGGCGAGGGTACGAATAAAGCCGGCGATTTGCAACCGGAAAGAAGCGTGCTCGTTTTTCCCGGCGGACTCCCCTCGCTGTCGGGCTCTCTATCGCGGGTTTGGCCGTAGGCGTTGCCTCTCGACCTGCCGCCATGCCTGACTGCTACGATGCGCCCGTGGATCTCTTCGCAACGGAAAACCGCCGCATCCTTACGCTCAAGCCTGGCAAGGAGCGCCTCGTCGCCAACCGCCATCCGTGGATCTTCGCAGGAGCCATCGCCCGCGAGAGCGGGCCGGAGGATGCCGCCATCGCCGATCTCCTCGATCCTGGTGGCCGCCGCATCGCCTCGGGGGTCCATTCGCTGCACTCGCAGATCCGGCTTCGCGCGCTGACGTTCGGGGATGAGGTGCTGACGGAGGAGACGATCCGGGAGCGGATCAGCTCCTCGATCGCGCGGCGTCATCGCACCGATTCCACCAATGCGGCCCGCGTGGTCAACGCCGAGGGGGATGATCTCAGCGGATTGATCGTCGATCTCTACGATGATGTGGCCGTCGTCGAGATCGCCAACGCCGGCGTCGAACAGCTACGGCCGATCGTGATCGATGTTCTGAACAGCGAGATCGCTCCGCGCGGCGTCTGGTTCAAGAACGACATCCCGGCCAGACTGATCGAGCGCCTGTCGATGGAGTCTGTCTGGACGGGAGAAGGGGAGCCGTCGGCGGAGATCCGCGAGAACGGTCTGCGCTTCCGCGTCGATCCGCGGTCGGGGCAGAAGACCGGCTTCTTTCTCGATCAGCGCGAGAACCGCGCGCTCACCGGCACGCTCGCGGGCGGGTGCCGCGTGCTGAATCTCTTCTCCTATAGCGGGGCCTTCGGCGTTTACGCGGCTGCCGGCGGCGCGGCCTCGGTGGAGAATGTCGACATCTCCTCCGGAGCGATCGAGCTGGCGCGCGCGAACCATGCGCTCAACGGACTGGAGGCCACGTTTACCGTCGCCGACGCCTTCGACTACGTCCGCAAGACGACCTCGCGCTTCGATCTCCTCATCTGCGACCCGCCCGCTTTCGCCAAATCGCGCGGCGACGTCGACCGGGCCGCCCGCGGCTACAAGGACGTCAACCTCTTCGCCATGAAGCTCCTCGATCCCGGCGCGCGGATGCTGACCTTCTCCTGCAGCGGCCACATGCCGCTCGACCTCTTCCAGAAGGTCATCTTCTCCGCCGCGCAGGACGCGGGGCGGCGTGTGGCGTTCATGCGCCGGCTCACGGCCGCCCCCGACCATCCGGTCTCCCTCTTCTGTCCGGAGGGGGAGTACCTGAAAGGCTTCCTGCTCGAAGTGCGGTGATCTCTATCGTCGCCCTCCGCGCACGAAATGCAGGATGAAGAGGATGATGGCGATCACGACGATGAGGTGAATGAGACTGCTGGTGACATGAAAAACGAGGAATCCGCACAACCAGGCAATGAGAAGAATGATGGCAAGTATGAGCAGCATCGAGGCTCCCTCCTGATGGCGTGCTCTGCATCTTGTATACCCAGTTGTGAAGAGTGAAGGGTGAAGGGTGAAGGGTGAAGAGTGAAGGATGAATGATGAGGGATGAAGGATGAGACGGGGAGGCCTGAAGGATGAATGATGAAGGATGAAGGATGAGACGGGGAGGCCCGCCGCCTTTTTTCATCCTTCATCCTTCCCTCTTCATCCTTTCACTCTTCACTCTTCACCCTTCACTCTTCACTCTTCCAAACTACGGCGTCTCCGGCTGAATGAGATATCCCCGCGTGCTCGTTCCCACGGGCGGCGTTTCGAAGGTCTGCATGCCGGCGGCCGGAACGCCTTCGAGGAGCGCCTGCATGGTGGCTCGCATGGGGTGGGAGCTCTGGCCGATCACGAGAGCCGGGCCGCAGTCGAGGAGAGCGCTCTCGAAGGCGCCGAAGACGTTCCATTCGTACGCGAAGACGTTTCCCAGCGGATCGCGCGTGTACTGCATGACCGGCGACATAGCGCTCTTCGTACGGCCGGGCGGGTTGGCCTCGGCGTGGAGCGTGAAGATGAACTGTTTGGCGTCGGTCGGATCGTTGCAGGTCACGTCCCAGCTTTTCTGCGAGGGATCGTTGATGTCCGGCACCGTGTAGGTGAACGTCGTCACGAACGTCGGCTCGTTGAACAACTCGTTGCCGGCCTTGGCCGCGAACGGATTGTCAGCCGGGACGTAGAGCCGGTAGGCGCCCAGCGTCTTCGTCTGCTCGCCGCCGGCCAGGAAGTCGGCGAATGAGATCGCCGGCGCCTGCTCGGCGAGCACGGTGGGGTAGGCGACGATGTTGAGCTGCACCTCGTTGACCGCGGAGAGCAGGCTGGAGACGAACCCCGTGTAGCGCTGGAAGTTCAAGAGCACCAGGCCCTCTCCGTCGAACAACGCCGGCTCGAGGGCGATGTTCTGAAGATACGGCGCCACCTTCTCCGGGCTCACCAGGTAGTACATCCAGATCGAGTTGACCGAGGCGTAGTAGAAGGGGAGCGAGAAACCGGCGGGGATCGGCGGGAAGATCTTGCTCGGATCGGTCTGCATTTGCGTTCTCCTGTTCACCATAGGAGAGGCCGTGCCGTGCAAATCCCTACCCGGACTGCAACTTTGACCCGGGCCGGACCGTACAATCCGGCTTGTATGAGACCAGCGATCATCCTCACCGCGCTCCTTCTCCTGGCCGCCGCCGACCCGCGCGAGCCGCTCATCGGTCACTGGACCGGTACGTCGATCTGCACAGGCGTCCGGCCGGCCTGCCATGACGAGACCGCGTCGTACTGGATGAAGGCGGGCAAGGCGCCGGACGTCGTCACGGTCGATTTCTGCAAGAACGTCAACGGCACGGACGTGCTCATGGGCACAAACGATTGCCACGTCGACTTCGCCGCGCACACGCTGACCACCTTCCCGGAAACGAGCGAGGGCCGATTTGTCTGGAGTTTCACCTGGTCCGGAGCGCAGATGACCGGCACGTCGAAATCGCCGAGCGGTCAGGTCGTTCGGAACATCCACTTGATGAAGGCGAAGAGCTGAGAATAAGTGGATTAGTGGATTAGTAGACCAGTGTGACGGATGGGGATCGACGAATCGACTGATCCACGAGTCGACTGGATCCGTGGACGAGTGGATTCGTGGACAGGTAGATCAGATAGGCTCGTCGAATCGACTAATCGACGAATCGACGAATCCACTAATCTACTACTCGATCCCCAGCTAGCGGAATTCATCCTTCATCCTTCATGATTCATCCTTTAACCATGACCGCCATCCCGCTTACCGCCGCCCGCAAGTCGCGCGACGTGACGCTTTCGTACCTGGGCGAACTGCTGCAGAACGCGGGCTTCATCGACGAAAAGCAGAAGATCGAGGTCGACAACGTCGACCGGCAGCTTCGTGCCCAGACGCGTTCGGCGCGTGCCCGCGGCGAGGAGGAAGCGAGCCCGTTCAAGGCCCTCATGGGGATGAACCTCAGCGACGCCAGCGGCAACGGCACGCGCATCGACGACTTTCTGCTGGCGCGGCTCATCGCCGAGGATGCCCGTCTCAAGTTCTTCAAGATCGATCCGCTCAAGCTCGACGTGGAGATGATCGAGTCGAAGATCTCGCGCCCCTTTGCCAAGAAGCACCGCATGACCCCCGTCGCCGTCCGCGACGGTAAGCTCATCGTCGCCGTCGTCAATCCGTTCGACACCGTCGCCTTCGACACCTATCACCAGATGGTGAAGCAGGAGATCGAGCTGGTCGTGTCGTCGGAGAGCGACATCATGGGCGTCATCACCGAGCAGTACGGCTTCCGGGCCTCGGTGACGAAGGCGGGACGGGATCTCGGCCGCGGGGCCATGGATCTCTCCAACCTCGAGCAGTACGTCAAGCTCAAGTCGGGCAACGAGATCGAGACCAGCGAAGCACACATCGTCAACGCCGTCGATTTCCTCCTGCAGCACGCCTACGACTCGCGGGCCAGCGATATTCACATCGAGCCGAAGCGCGAGGCGGCCATGATCCGTTTCCGCATCGACGGTGTGTTGCACGAGATCCAGCGCGTGCCCAAGCTCGTCAACCTGGCCATCACCTCGCGCATCAAGACCATGTGCCGGATGGACATCGCCGAGAAGCGCCGTCCGCAGGACGGCCGCATCAAGACCGAGCGCGAAGGGAAGGAGGTCGAGCTGCGCGTCTCCACGCTGCCCACGGCCTTCGGCGAAAAGATGGTCATGCGCATCTTCGACCCCGACGTTCTCCTCCGCGATCTGTCGGGACTCGGCTTCTACGAGGATGAACTGCACACGTTCGGGGAGTGGATCAAGCGCCCGCACGGCATCATCCTCGTCACCGGCCCGACCGGATCGGGCAAGACCGTCACGCTCTATTCGGCGCTCAAGTCGCTGGCCTCCCCCGAGATCAACATCACCACCATCGAGGATCCGATCGAGATGGTGTGGGACGAATTTAATCAGACATCCGTGCAGACCAAGGTCGGGATCACGTTCCCCTCGGCGCTGCGCACGATCCTGCGGCAGGATCCGGACATCATCATGGTCGGCGAGATCCGCGACGAGGAGACGGCGCAGAATGCCGTGCAGGCCGCGCTGACCGGCCACCTCGTCTTCTCCACGCTGCACACGAACGATTCCGCGACGTCGGTGACGCGCCTGATCGACCTCGGCATCCAACCTTTCCTGATCTCGTCCACGCTGGTCGGAACGATGGCCCAGCGGCTGATGCGCCGCATCTGCGAAGACTGCAAACGCAACCGCCCCCTCAGCGTCGAGGAGGCGGGCATGCTCAACCTGCAGGCCCCGGCCGGCAAGCGGATCATCGTCAAAGAGGGCGCGGGATGCATCCGCTGCCGCAACACCGGCTACTTCGGCCGCACCGGCATCTTCGAGATCCTCCCCATCGACAACGCCATCCGCGACCTCATCGACCGGTCGGAAGACTTCCTCAAGATCAAGGAGATGGCTGTCAAACGCGGCATGCGCACCCTGCGGCAGTCCGCGCTGCGCAAGCTCGCCGAAGGGGTGACGAGCTTCGAGGAAGTGGTGCGGGTCACGGGGATCTGAGCCGGCACGGCTCGTAAACTCCCCTATCCTGGATTTCTGAGCGCCAGGATAAGCCTGGCTGATCCAGAGGAGATCAAATGAGAAGCCCTCCGCCCAAAGCTTAGCCGAGCAGGGTTGTAGCGAGTCTTGCGCTGCGTCGGGTGACCGGCGTGGTGAAGCGTAGACAGCGAGGT
>DATLWH010000361.1:0-2908 GCA_035576505.1 Thermoanaerobaculia bacterium
ATCCGACGCTGTTTGAAAAGGAGAACGAACTTGAACGATCGTCTGATACGCGGGCTCGTTGCGGTTGCTTTTGCCTGTTTCCTTCTCGCCGGCTGCCGCAAGGCTCCGGAAGCGACGAGTGGCACGGCGGCGAATCCTCCGGCGCCGGCGGCATCGGCCTCGACCGCCGCATCTACGGGTTCAACGGCTACTTCCGGAACGGACGCGGCGGCCGCGGCCGCGGCGAAGGCGGCGGCCGTCGATCTGGCGCTCAAGGAAGACGCCATCAAGAACGACCCCGACGGGCAGTGGGCCATCCAGGCCAAGGCATCATCGTCGTATCAGGATGCTCAGGGAGTGGCGGCCTGGTCGGCGAATCAGGCCACCGGCGAACCCAACGTCGAGAGGTACGCCGACGATGGGAAAGCCTGGGCTCCGAAGTCCCCGGATGGCGGCATCGAATGGCTTGACCTCACGTTCCCGAAAGCAGTTTTCGCCACAGAAGTGCGGATCCGTGAATCGTGTGGATCGGGCGCCGTCATCAAAGTGGAAGTCTTCGATGACAAGGGCGCGGCTCATGTCGTCTGGGCAGGCAACGACCCGACCAAGGAGCTGGCCTACCTCCCGGTCAAGTTCGATAAGACGACTTATAAGACCGCCCGGGTAAAGATCACGCTTGCGACTAATGTCGTGCCCGGCTGGAACGAGATCGACGCCGTCCAGCTCGTCGGCAAGGAGAACTGAGGCGGTAGGAGAAGGGTAGGGGCATACGGCATGGGGTCAGGTCGAAAGTCGAAAGTGCCGAACATTGATTTGTGGCTTGAAAGATCAGAGGTGCTCTCCGCACGTTCGACCTGACCCCACGCCTGACTGAATTCGTCGGGATCTCTCCGCGACCCCATCCGATGTATACGCGCTAACTTTAAGGCAACGACAGGCGCCGCGATAGCGGCCCGAGACGGTAGCCAGGGGTGCGAGCGCTTTTTGCGAGCACCCCTGGTTCGGATGTCTATTGAGATGTGCCGCGTCAGCGGCACTGGATGATCAAACGAAGATGCGTTGCGATTTCCAGTGCCGCTGACGCGGCACCAAGACTATGTACCTCGTTGACCAGGGGTGCTCGCAAAAAGCGCTCGCACCCCTGGCTACCTTCTTCTGCCGCTATCGCGGCGCCCGGTCGTTCCCCCAAGTTCGGCTTTCGACCTGACCCCATGCCGCCTAGGTAGCCCGTTTGCGAAGCTCGTATCGCTTCACCTTTCCGGTGGCGGTCTTCGGGATCTCGTCGATGAATCGGATCGTCCGGGGACACTTGTAGGGCGCGAGCAGTCCCTTTACGAAGTCGCGCAGCTCGCGGGCAGTCGTCTCGTCCGCCGCCACGCCCGGCCGGAGTTTGACGAAGGCCTGTGGTTTTTCGAGGCCATCGTCGTCGACGACTGCGATCACGGCGCATTCGAGGACCGCGGGATGCCGGATCAGCGTGGCCTCGACCTCCACGGGTGAGACCCAGATCCCGCCGGCTTTGATCATGTCGTCGGTGCGGCCCCCGTGAAGGTAGTAGCCCTCCGCATCGCGTGAGTACTTATCGCCTGTGCGGATCCACTCGCCCTTCAGGGCGGACTTGGTGGCCTCGTGTTTGTTCCAGTAGAGCGCCATCGTCGAGTCGCCGCGGACGATGAGGTCTCCCAATTCTTCGCCTGCCACGGAGCGGCCGTTTTCATCGACGATATCGATCTCGTATCCCTCGACCGGCTTTCCGCTCGTCCCCGGGCGAATGTCGCCGCGCCGGTTGGTCAGAAAGATGTGGCAGATCTCCGTCGAGCCGAGGCCATCGAGGATGTCCGTTCCGGTACGGGCGCGCCAGCGTTCGAGAATGGCGGCGGGAAGCGCTTCGCCGGCGCTGAGGCACACACGAACGGAGCTGAAATCGGCGGCCGCACCGTCGTCCATCGCCGCAAGCATGTTCGCATACGCCGTCGGGACGCCGAAGAAGAGCGTCGGACGATGTTGACGCACGAGGTCGAAGACCGCGGCCGGAGTCGGACGTCCGTCGAACAACACCGCCGAGGCGCCTGCATGAAAGGGAAAGTACTGCGCGTTGCCGAGTCCGTAGGCGAAGAAGAGCTTGGCCACGCTGAAGCAACGGTCATCCGGCCGGATTTCCAAAACCGACATCCCGTAGGTTTCGCAGCAGATCCACATGTCGTGCTGCAGATGCACCACTCCCTTCGGCTCGCCGGTGGTGCCGCTGGTGTAGAGGAAAAAGGCCATGGCGTCGCGATGCCTCGCCGCATACGCGGGCTGCGCAGTCGCTGCTTCGACACGCTTCCGCATCGCATCGATGGTCCACACCTCGGTATCGATCGAAGAGAGTGCCGCGGGATCGGCGATCCGCGGATCGACCACGGTGATGCGCGCGCCGCAATCCTCGAGGACAGTGCGGAAATCGGATGCCGTCAGCAGGGTGTTGACCGGCACCGCCACCGCGCCGGCGGCGATGGCGCCCCAGAATCCGATCGACAGCCACCGCGAGTCCGGTGCAATGAATGCGACCCGTTCATCGCCGCGGGCGCCGGCATCGCGGAGAACCGTGGCAAAGCGGCGAACGGCCTCGTCGAGCTCACCGTAAGTCAACAAACCTTCACCGTCGATGATGGCCGTACGGCCCGCGCGGCCTTCGGCCGTGTGACGGCCGATGAACCACTGGGCCGCGTTGAACTGCGGAGGAAGCCGGTCGGCGGCGCGGAGGTGCATGGGATCGAGACGGTATTATGCAGTTTCTGGCCGATCTCGAATCGATCTGGTATGGCCCCCGGGCCGACTCCGCTCCGACGCTGGTCTTTCTTCACGAAGGTCTCGGGTCGGTATCGATGTGGCGCGACTTTCCCCGCCGGCTCTCGGAGGCGACCGGGTACGGTGCGCTCGTCTATTC
>DATLWH010000362.1:0-2741 GCA_035576505.1 Thermoanaerobaculia bacterium
CGCCGTTCGTGGCGATGTGCGTGGAGCTGAAGCCGGCGAGCGCGTTCGGGTAATACTGATCGTAGTACTGACCAGCGGCGAAGAAATCACATGGAAAACCATCGCTTTCGGACGGTGTATGACCATTGTGAAGATGCGTGGAGACGGAGTTGAGTCCGAACCCGCCGTTGTTCGAGGGGAGATTGTTGATATTGCGGATCAGCACCGGCGTGCCATAGTGGGCCACGTACGTAGGCCCCGGACTGCTTCCGTCGAACGTCCAGAGATTCTGCAGTGGAAGCTCGTTGGAGACCCGGATCTGCGCCTGCTGCTGCGTGACCTGATAGACCACGTTGGCAGGGAAGGGAAATCCGAGCGCGGGTGCCTGGTTGGCGCGCGTTCGGCCTTCATACGGAAGTCCGGTGGCCGGATTGATCGCCGTGTTCGGATTGACCGTCGGCGCGGGCCCGGTGAGGGAGGAAACAGGAATGGCCTGCTTGATCGGCGGAATCGGCATCGGCATCGTCCAGGGGTTGGTGACCGGGCTGGCGCAGGTGCCGCAACCTGTGCTGCCATACTTGCAATCGCCGCCGCCATCCCAACTGCTGAGGCCCCTCTTTGCCACGAGCATTCCGGCGCTCGTGAGCAATCCCATCCGGAGCAGGTCGCGGCGGCTCGTCAGCCCTGCTTTGATCAGCTCCTGCCGATTCTGAAACGCGTTGTACATTTCCTTCCAGCGAGCGCGCGACACCTTCTCGCCTCTGCTGTTGAAGTACATGGGATCCTCCTTCTTGGTTGACTTTGGGAGTTGACGTTGCTCAGTCACCTGAGGATTTCGTTGCGCGTGATGATGCAGTTGACGCCGGTCTCGCGGGACGCGGCGGTGCTCCGAACAGGATGCCCGTCTCCACTTCCACCGGCTGGCCCTCGTGTACATACGGTTTGAAGCGCCACTGCACGAGTGCCTCGGTAATGGCCTTCGATTGTTCCGGGAACCCGCTGATGACATGAACGTGCCGGACTCTGCCGGCCTTGTCGATGATGACCCGAACCGGGACGGCGTTGAACTTCCGCTCCGTCATCGCGGGATCGACCCTATAGGTAACGTTCGCTCCCTCTGCATAGTGCGGAACGCATAATGGCGAATCGACTCCGCCGGTCCCGGAGACTGGATCGGCGTCCGCCGGGAGTTTCATGGCGCTCATATCCTTGATCAGCGTCTCAAGGTACGCCGGGTCACGACTGGTGAAGACGAAGCGGATGGCGTGACAACGGATCTCCGTTGCCAGAACGTACCAATGCAGCCCCGCGACAGGAGAGGTGTAGTCGAGTCGCGCGAAGGAATGATTGGCGATCGTCACCTCTGCCGGCTGCCGCTCCACCTTGTAGTCGGCCTGCAGTGTCTCTTTCGTATACGCGATCGTCTCCCTGGCATTGCTCACCGGCAGGGGAGTGAAGAACAGATCCTGTGCCGTGATCAGGAGCGTTGCCTTGCTTGCGCCCTTGTAGGCAGGACCTGGCCTGAGGAGCGTCAACAGGTAGCCGCCGCTATCGGACGGAGGCGGACCTTTGTACTTCTCGAACCACCCGGCTGGAAGGGTATAGGAGAGGCCGAAATAGGCGTTGCGATAGACGTCCCTGGTCACATCGCCTGATTCCGGCAATGGGGTCGAGGAATCGCTGGAGCTCGGCATCGCCCCTTTCAGGAGGATCACTCCCGTGGGCAGCTTGCGAAGTTGACCCGGGGGTGGCGCTTCACTGATTTCGCCCGTGGGCCGGGTGTTCTGCGCTCCGGCCGAAATTGCGCAGAGGAACCCGAGTGCCATCGGCAGCGTACGGCGAAACATTGCTTCAAACATTGCTCCCTCCTCGGAATCGGGCCGCTGACGACGCTCTGCCAGCGGCCCGTCTTTCAGAAGAAATCAACGGGAAGTCAGGCTCATAACGATCGGAGGAAGTTCAATACGTCCTGTTGTTGCGATGCGCTCAGAAAATCGAAGTTGCTTTCGACGGTGATCGCCTCCGAGCCCGAGCTGTCGTGGGCTTCGATCGCGGTTAGAAGGTTCGTGGTACGGCCATCGTGCAGGAAGAAGATGCGCTGCCCGAGTCCCCATAGCGGAGCCGTGCGGAACTGATCGCCGCCGGCGCCCCCCTGCCCCACGTTGTCGTTCAGCCCCGAGCCCATGTGATGGATCTCGATATCGCTGAACAGGTTCGCGCTGGCGCTGCCCAGACTCGATGTGATCGAGGAGGGGGAAGTCGTGAGAGCGGCGGTGTGGCAAACCGCGCATCCGATCGAGATGAAGAGGCTCCTGCCGTTCGCGATCGACGTCGAGCCGCCTGGCGTCGTCGTCGAGGGCGTGGGAGGCGCCAGCAGGCGCATGAACATCGAGAACTGCACGGTGTCGCTCAGAGTGGCGATCGAGGTGGTATTGAAGTTCGTATGGTCTTCGGGAGTGGGGTTGATCCTGCAGGCCGAGGGAAGACCGCTGATCGTGTCTTCACCGGGAAGCGGGCGTTCCTGGGTGAACAACTCGTTGCTGACGCCCATCTCGACGTTGTAGGCCTCGCCTGTGAAGATCTCCAGCGACTTGTTCTGGGCCTTCCAGCCGAAGCGGCTGATGGTGCCGTCGTTGCCGTTGTGGTTGAACGTGCCGCCGACCCCGACATTGTTGCTGGCCTGCGCGTTGAAGTTGGCCAGGAGCGTTGAGTCGTCGATGTTCTCCATCAGTCCCGTGCCGAACGTTGGCGTGGGAATGCGG
>DATLWH010000363.1:0-7515 GCA_035576505.1 Thermoanaerobaculia bacterium
GCTCGCGGGGATGCGACGGCGTCGATCCGGTAAAGGCGATCGTCCCGTTCCTGGCCACCGACACGTCGATCCAGTAGCTGAAGTAGGGCTCGACCTCGCCCAGGTTGAAGCGCCGGGCCGGACCATCGAGAGGCTGCAGCCAGAGAGCGGTAGAAGTCGCGTCGTGGCCGCCGGTGATGAATGACTTGCCGTCCGGCAGCCAGACCGTGCGATAGACGTTGCGGTCGAGACCTTTGGTCACCTCGACGCCAGGGCCACCGCTGGCCGGCGCCAGCCAGATGGAGTTCTCGCTCCCCTGCTCGCTGCCGCGCGCATGCCAGTAGGCGATGTGCGTGCCGTCGGGCGTGAAGACAGGCTGCGTCTCGTCGAGATCGCGCGTGGTCAGGCGACGGACGCTCCCGGAGGCGACGTCGACAAGGGCGATGCGGTTGCTGTTCGGCGTGCCGCCGTGCGCGGTGTCGCGTCGTGTGATGGCGATGGTCTTTCCGTCGGGAGACCACGCCAGCGGCGACGGCGCCGGGCCGGGAGGATGCGCCACCGGCAGGCTCCATGAGCCGCTGGTCAGGCGGCGCGCTTTGTCGCCGGAAGTGTTGACCAGCCAGATGTGCGACGGCGTCGGGGCGGTGGTGGCGAGGAAGTCGTCGTCGCCGACCTCGAACGATCGGTTGCCTTTCTCCTCGTTCGGCACCGGATCGTCGGATGTGACGAAGGCGAGCTGCGATCCGTCGGGATTCCATGCGTATTGCTGCACACCGCGCGGGGCATCGGTGATTCGCCGCGCTTCGCCGCCGCGCGCCGGAAGGATCCAGATCTGCCGTTTGGCTTCTTTATCGTTCGATGCGTTGGCAAGGAACGCGATCTGCGATCCGTCGGGCGACCAGCGCGGCGACGCTACGTCGCGGCGGTCGTACGTAAGCTGGCGCTGCTCGCCGCTGGAGACATCGATCAGTAGGAGATCGCCGTCATTCCGGTTCTCTTTCACGTTCGCTCTGGAGATGACGACCGCGATGCTCTTGCCGTCTGGCGCGATCTGCGGATCGTTGAGATTGGCGATGCGCAGCCGGTCGGACGGTTGCCAGTGCTGTGCCTGCGCCGCCGCGGCGACGAACAGCAACGCGACGAGGGTTCGTTTCATCGTGCTCTCCTGTGTTGGGTTTCGGAACGGACGGGCGATGGTACACCGGCGGCTGCCGGCCGTCTTCAACGTTGCAGTTCACCCTCATCAACATTGCTGTCCACCTTCATCAGCGTTGCGGTCTCCCTTCAGCAACGTTGCTGTCACCTTCGTCAACGTTGCTGTCGGCGTCGTTAACGTTACTGTCCACCTTCATCAGCGTTGCTGTCCACCCTCATCAACGTTGCTGTCCACCCTCATCAGCGTTGCTGTCCACCCTCATCAGCGTTGCTGTCCACCTTCATCAGCGTTGCTGTCGCCGTCGTCAACGTTGCTGACCACCCTCATCAACGTTGCTGTCCACCTTCATCAGCGTTACTGACCACCTTCATCAACGTTGCTGTCCGCTTTCATCAGCATTGCTGTCGCCGTCGTTAACGTTGCTGTTCACCTTCAGCAACGTTGCTGTCCACCTTCATCAGCGTTGCTGTCGGCGTCGATAACGTTGTCGTCAGCGTCGATACCGTTGTCGTCGGCGTCGATACCGTTGTCGTCGCCGTGGATAACGTTGATATCGCCGTGGATAACGTTGATGTCGCCGTGGATAACGTTGATGTCACCCCTCATCGAACGTTCCATTCGTCGTCATCGACGTTCCAGTGCCGGAATCGCTCCGCAAGTCGTCAGTTATCAATCAGTTACAAGTGGTGAAGACGAAAGACCTTAGCATCTACTCCGCCATTTTGGTCGAAGCCATCCCTGGGAGCGCGGCGGTCCCAGGGAGGTCGTCACCATCATTCGGGGAGGAGGCGACGACGGCGCGGAGGCAGCCACGGCCCACAGCGACGTATCTGGCGCTAGACTCCCCACCCGATGCAGGAAGGGAAAAGCAGCCGGACCGCCGAACGTGTGGCCCAACGCCGGGCCGCGCATCAGGTCCGCGACCGGCCGCTCGTGTTCGACGATCCGCTGGCGCTGCGGGTGATCGATCCCGAGGTGGCACGCGCGCTTCGCGAACATCCGCCGTCGCGCGAGTCGTCGCTGGCGGGGCCGTACCTCCGCGCCTTCTTCGTCATGCGCAGCCGCTTCGCCGAGGATGAGCTGGCCGCGGCGGTCGCGCGGGGCGTGGGGCAATACGTCGTCCTCGGCGCGGGCTTCGACACCTTCGCCTACCGCAACCCCTTCCCGGAGCTGCGCGTCTTCGAAGTCGACCATCCCGATACACAGGCCATCAAACGGCAGCGGCTCGCGGACGCCGGTATCGACATCCCCCCATCACTGACGTTCGTCTCGATCGATTTCACCACCACTGCGCTGGCCGACGCGCTGCACGCCGCCGGCTTCGACTCCTCGGCGCCCGCGTTCTTCTCCTGGCTCGGCGTGGTGCCCTACCTGGAGAGGCCGGAGATCGAGGCCACGTTCCGCCACATCGCAGCCCTGCCGGCAGGAACCGCCGTCGTCTTCGACTATGCCGTGCCGCCAGAGACATTGAGCTGGGCCGGCCGCCTGATCTACCGGCGGATGGCCAAACGCGTCGCCGCAATCGGCGAGCCGTGGAAGACGTTCTTCGATCCGAACGCGCTTCTAGCCGATCTGCACCGCCTCGGCTTCACCTCGGCCGAAGATTTCGACGGCGAAGCGTTGAATGGCCGCTACTTCACCGGCCGCACGGACAGGTTGAAGATCGGCGGCATGGGGCACATGGCGATGGCGAGGGTGTGATCGCCGGCCCCTACTTCCGTACCACCGTCCGCGGGTCGTTCCGATCCTCGCGCCACGCCGGATGGTTCACGTGAAACACGTGGTCTCCGTTGAACGAGACCACCGCGGCATCGAAGGTTACGGTTCCGATCTTCTTCCAGTTGGTGATGTCACGGCGTTCTTTGAAGGCGGTGCCATGAGTGGTGCCGGTGTCGGAGGTCTCGACATTGAAGACGAGCTTGCGCTTCGGCGTGGGGTCGCCGGGGTCGTAGATGTGGGCCATGATCTCGTCGCGGAAGTCGAGGTTGTCGCCGGCGATGACCGGCTGTCCCGGCGCAACCGTGAGCTGCATGAACTCAGGGGCGCGCGTCGGCTCGGCGGGCGGTTTCCCGAGCTCGGCGATCTGGTAGACCTGCCGGATGGTCGGCTGTTTCTCGGCCTTATTGAACACGATCCCGGACAGGATGAGAATGGGCATGCCGCTGCCGCGGCGGGTGACGGTGGTGTTCGGCGCGTTGCGCAGCTTCGCCTCATTGATGCTGGGTGTGACCTCGCCGCCGATATCTTCCTGGCTGATGAAACACGCGGTCGGCAGCGGCTCAGGATGGTTCGGATCGGTGGTGGGGTAGATGCGGCCGATCATCGACAGCGACCGCATGTTGCCGCGGCGCGTTTCGGTGCAACAGGTTGAGTAGCGGGCGATGATCAGGCCGCGGCTCCCTTTGCGAAAGTAGCCGGTGTACGGCGTGTCTTCGGAGATCTCCCACCGACCGGTCATGATGATGCCGTTGGCGTGGAGGAGGCGCTGGTAGCCTTTCCCGTCCGGGCCCCAGCGAAGATCGGAATCGGAGGCCAGAACGCGTCTGGCTGCCGCGAGAAACTGCCACGTCCCGCCGCCGGGCAGCATGCCTTTGATGAGCGGCATGAGCGTGACCGGGAAGCGTTCGAGCGGCGCGTTCCCTTGCGCTCCCCATACCTTTTGATACGGGTTGGCAAAGACGGCATCGCGCACGACGCTGAAGCGCGAGCCGGCCACTGGGCGCTTATCGGCGTCGGTGAAGCCTTGCATCCCGACACTTGAGTCGGCCCCGCCGACTACCGGCCGCGGCGTATGCGTGGAACAGGCGAGCATGAGGGCAATGGCGCCTACACCGGCATGTCGGATGAAATCGCTGCGCATAATCTTGATGGTGCCGCTCAGAGCACCATGACCTTCTTATTGAACGGGATCTCGCGGATGCGCGGCCCGCCCGCGGCGAAGATCGCATTGGCTACAGCGGGAGCCACCGCGGGCGTAGGCGGCTCGCCCACTCCGGTCGGCGGTACGTTGCCGCCGTATTCTTTAACCACCTCCGCCGGAGGTTCCTGAATGTATGTGTGAATTTTCGGCGTCTGATAGATGCGCAGGATCGGGTAATCGTCGAAATTGTTCTGCACCACGGCGCCATCTTTTACGGTGATCTCACCGAGGAGGGCGTAGCTCAGGCCGTAGACGATGCCTCCTTCCATCTGAGCCATGACGCGGTCGCGGTTGACCGCCAGGCCGCAGTCGATCACGCCGTAGATGTCGTTGATCGTGACCTCATTCCGGTCGTTGAGCGAAACGTCGGCCACGATCGCCACATAGCTGAGGAAGCTGCGGTGGACAGCGATACCGAGGCCGCGGCCTTTCATGTTCTTGTACTGCTTGACCTTCTCGTCCCAACCGGAGATCTGCGCGGCGCGCTCGGCCACCGCGCGCAGCCGCCTCGTGTCTGGCGGGTAGCCGGGGACGATTTGCGTCATTTTTCCACCCTCGTCCGGCACTTCGATGATTTTCAACGGAAGCTCGTTGTTGCGGTATTGCGCAACCTGCTCGTCCTGTAGTGGGAGAATGCGACCGCTGCCAATCAGCTCGAGCAGATAGTCCTTGGAATCGCGACCGGCAGCGTGCGCCATCTCGTCTGCGAACGAGCAGATGCCGAAGGCATGGTAGATGTTGGCCACCGAGCGCATCCAGCCGACACGGATGTGGTTTCTGGCCTCGCAGTTCTCGATGCGGATGTTCGGAATGTCGAACGGCATATCCTCGAGGCCCTGCGCACGCTCGATTCCCGAGCCGTACGGGTATATGCCACCGTCCGCAAGCGAGGCTCTCAGTTGTGCACCACCCGCGAGCTCGGCAGGGCTCAAACCGGGGGTATCGGAATTCGGGAAGAGCGTGGCGAAGAACGACGTGAAGGCGCTGCGCTGGAGAAGGGCAGTCGGACGTCCGTCCGGCCCCAACGCCGCCTCATAGTGCTGGCTGCTGACCGCGTTGTAGTAGCTGAACTTGACGTCGTCTTCGCGCGTCCACTGCACGCGGATCGGCACACCCGGCATCTGCCTGGCGAGCATGGCCGCCTCGGCGATGTAGTCAGGCTTCGACTTGCGCCCAAAGCCTCCGCCCACCATTGTCATGTGAACCGTGGCGGCTTGCCGTGCCTTTTCGACGTTTTCATCGCCGATCGGCAGTGTGGGAAGGTTGCCCAGCGCGACTTGACCGGCTACCTGTTGCGCGTAGTCGGGACTCTGCGTCGCGGCCCAAACTTCCATCCGTCCGTCCTTGAAGAGGGCTGTTGCTACCGGAGGCTCCATCGGGCTCTGAGCCAGGTGCGGAATATAATAAGTGGCTTCCACAGGCGTGCCGGCGGCGAGCGCCGCGTCGACATTACCCTTGCTGCGTACACTCTTCCCCGGTTTGGCAGTCGACGTTTCGAGCTCCTGCCGATACTTCTGCGAGTCATAGGTGCCGTGGAGACCCTTGTCCCATTGAATCGTCGGCCTCAAAGCCCTGCGGCCCTGCCACGCTGCCCACGTATTCGTCGCTACCACGGCGACACCTGCATGCGGCATGAAGGCCTGGCCAACCCCGCCAGCATGGAATCCGGGAGGAAACATGGGCAAGACGGCGCGTACCCCCGGCACGGCGAGCGCCGGCTTTGGGTCCCAGTAGAGGAGGGTGCCGTTTGCTACTGGGCATCGCTCGATCATCGCCGTCAACACGCCGGGCACATCGACGTCGGCCCCGTAAACCGTCTTTCCGCGGACCATGTCGAGCGCGTCGTAAAAAGGCATCGGCTCCTTCCCGTTGCCGATGTAACGAAACTCCTCCGGCTTCTTGAGCGCGGCGTTGATCTCTCCGTACGTCGGTGTCTCTTTACCGGCACCCAGCAGCAGCCAGCGGTAGTCGCTGGAACGGCCGCCGGGGCCGTATACCCGATGTTTCTCCGCGCGACACTCTTTCGGATCGACTCCCCATTTTTTCGCCGCGGAGCGAATCATCGCCAGCCTGATACCGGCGCCGTAGAGCCGCATCACCTGGTAGTACGCGGTCATGCTCCGCGAGCTGTCGGTGAACTGTGATCCCTCGGGGACGATGGTGTACTGCAGCTTCGGTTTTCTGATGCTCGGAATCGTTTCGTAGGGGTATGGGAGGATGACGGTTGCCGGCACCTCGGACGGGAACGTGACCGCATACTTCTCAGCGTCGGCGTCAGCCTGTTTCAGCGTCACCCGTTTCCAGTCCGCTTCCATCTCGTCGGCCAGTACCGCCGCTAGGCTGGATCGGGTACCTTGCCCCATCTCCGATCGGTGAGTGATGATGACCACGTCACCGTTGACCTTGAGAGCCACGACCGGGACACCAGTTACCGGGAAACCGTTGATCAAATTGCTGATGAGGCCCTGGGCCTGGAGCGCCGGGGTGAGGTACGAGCCGAATACCACCGCTCCGGTGCCCACGCCGGCGGCCTGAAGGAAAGACCTGCGCGAGACTTTGACTTTGGCGCTCATGATGTGGCATCCCCTGCCGCTTTGTGGATCGCGGCTCGGATTCGTGGATAGGTTCCGCAGCGGCAGATGTTGCCGCGCATTGCCGCGTCGATCTGCTCGTCATTCGGGTGCGGATTCGCTTTGAGGAGTGCCGCGGCGGTCATGATCTGGCCCGGCTGGCAGAAGCCGCACTGCGGCACGCCGAGATCGACCCAGGCCTTCTGGCACGGGTGCAGCTCTCCACCGTCGTAGGACAGTCCCTCGATGGTGGTGATTTTGGAGAGACAGGCCACACCGACGTCGACCGAGCAGGAGCGCGCCGCAACGCCGTCGAGATGAACGGTACAGGCGCCGCATTGCGAGACGCCGCAACCGAGCTTGGTGCCCTTGAGTCCCAGAATGTCCCGCAGGGCCCAGAGCAGAGGCATGTTGCCGTCGATGTCGACCGCGTACACCTTGCCGTTGACGTTGAGCTGAAACAAAGACATCGCAACCTCCTCAGAATTTGAGACGGAGCTCCGCTCGTACGCCGTAAATGTCCTTCTGTCCCTGCAGCCAGCCCTTCATGGCGTCGAAGCGGATGATCAAGTCGGGGCTGATCGGCTGCTGATAGCGGACGCCGATTCCGTACTGCGAGCCAGCCGTGTTTCCGCTCATGCGCTCGACTGCAGACCCTTCGACTACGATCTGATGTTTGAGATCGAACAGGTGCTCGAGCCCTAAGGCGCCGCCGTAAGACTTGTGCGCTTTGGCGTCGAGCGTCGGATAGGCCGTCATGCCGTCGGACTCGAACGTGATGCCGGTGTTGCGCAGTACGCCGCCGGAATCCGCCCCGCGCGCGAGCGACTGCGGCGAGTTGAAGCCGGCGAAGAGATTGAGGTAGGGGACGAAATTCGACTGATTGGCCT
>DATLWH010000364.1:0-9072 GCA_035576505.1 Thermoanaerobaculia bacterium
CCGGCGACGACGCCACTCGTCCGCCCCTGAGCGTCTCGATCAGGAACAACGGAACGACGCCAATGGAACTGGCGGCGGAGATCGGTCCGGAGGTCTGGCTCGTTCCTGATGCGACATGGAATGCCACGGCGCTCGCGCCGGGAGCGACGCGTACCGTGAATCTGTCCACGCGCCGCAGCCGCGCACCGAACGGCTCGCCGCTTCCGCGCTATACCTACTTCGGCGTCAGGACCAAGGACGGCGCGACCGCGCGTCTTCTCGTGCAGGACAGCGAGGAGCTTCCGGTAACCACGGGCCGCGCCATCCGGCTCGATCTCGCCACCCGATCGTTCATCGTTCCCGAGGTGGTCAGCCGGACGACGTCGCTCGGCCTTCCGCTGGTGAGTCAGCTTCGGCTCAGCAACGTCGGCGGTGGCTCGGTGCAGGCGGAGTTGATCTTCACGCCCCAAGACAAGGACGGCTTCGACGCCAGTGCGGTCAAGCGCGTCATCGTGATCGTTCCCGCGAACGACGTCGTCACGCTCACCGATCCTCTCGTGCAGATTTTCCGGTTGACGCGGCCGGCGCGCGGCTCGATCGAAGTGCGCTTGCCCGAGGAGCGTGTCGGACTGCTCCGCGTGACATCCGCTATCGTCGCGCTGGGTGGAGGCGGTGGTTCCGTCACCCCCGTCGTCACACGTGGCGAAGGGGCGCGCATTGCCTCTCCCCACGGCCTCAGCGGCATCACATCCAATTCCTCGGTCACGACGTCCTTGACCCTCGCCGAGACGAGCGGCATCGACAAAGCCACGGTGCAGCTCACGCTCTACGACGCGAACGGGTCATCAGCCGGCACCTCGAGCGTCGATGTACCGGCATACGGCATGAAACACTTCGACAATCTCGTCGCCGCGCTCAATGGACCGGTCATCGACCATGGCCAATTACAGATCACGGTCTCTGCTGGCGGGGGCTCCGTTGTCGGCGTGGCCACGGTCGGCAGCGCGGACGGAGGCGCGACCTTTGTCAGCGCTCCGTTTACGACCGGATCGGCCAAAGCGATCCTCGCGCGCGCCTTCGCGCGGACCGACGACGTCACTCCTGCGGTGAACGTCAAAACCGTCATTCCCGTGCTGGCGACTTCGACTGCATCGAGCGGGTCATCGGCCGCATTCAAGACGACCGTGGCGTTCGCAGCGCCGTACGGAGTAGCGGGGACATTCTTCGCCACCTTCCTCGATTCAGGAGGCGGAAACGCCTCGCCGAGACAGACCATCACCGTCGGGGCATCGGCGACGAAGATTTATGCGGATGTGATCAAAGACCTGTTCGGACGGGAACCTGGAGCGGGAAGCGTGTTCGTCGAACTGCCGGCGGGTGGAAAGGTCTACGCCACTGTGCAGCCCTCGGCAGGCAGCACCACAACGCCTCCTCCTCCGCGGGAGCTGCAGTTGCCGACAACGCTCACCGAAGCACTGACCAGCGCCGCAGCGGCAGGCCAGAGACCGCTGTTTTTCGACGGCCTGGAACAGTCGGTCGATCCTTCGCACGGATCGCGATGGATGCTCGTTCTCAACGAGGTTGGCGGCGCCGCGGGCCTCATGAACATTCGCCTGTACGAGCCGGGCAACCGGACCAGTCCGATCGCTGAGAACACCATGTCCATCGCGTCGTTCCAACAGATGCAACTCGATACCGTCTTCAATGCTCTGGGACTGGATGCTGACGACCGCCGGAAGGACCGTACGAACGTCGAGGTCGTCGTCACAGCGATCGCCGGCAACGCGCGGGTGGCCGCGATGGTTGTATCGATCGACAACACTAGCGGCGATACGAAGACCTACCCTCTGACGCCGATCGTTGGCTCAGGACCGCCGAGCGTGACGCGAACCGTGGCCATCGTTCCTGTGGCACCGCCAATTCCGCGAAGGCGCAGCGTGCGGCATTGACTCGTGTGTCCCCGCGATCGCGGGCGTAGTCAGCTTCGGGGCTCCACTCTCGATGCGACCGGGTGGGCTGGGCCCCCTGCAAGCGTCTTCACGGAGAATGTGTTGCGGCCGGTAAAGTCGCTCAACGGGACGCTCAGGAGGACGCGACCGGCGGGCAGAAGGATCGAACCCTGCCGTCCGCCGTTCCATCCATAGCTGATCAATGCCGGCGACTCGCTTTCGATCGTCGTGGTGAGCCGTTGCAGTTGCGCGACATCAGGATCGACGCAGAGTGACAAGAGGCCGCCTGTTGTCCAGGAACCCTGAGGGAGCTGTTGAACCGCGGGGGCTGGCCGTGGCACAGACGGATCCTTCCCTAACGCAACAGCCAGTTGTCTCCTTACGATCACCGCATCGCATTCCGTGCGTGACGCCGGGGCAAGCGCATCGAGAGCCATGCCGGCTCCGTCGAAGAGCTTCTGGCTGATTCTGAACCGGGCCAGGTCGAGCAGGAACGGCGTCCACTCGAAAGAACCTGTGCTCTCGGAGCGCTGGAAGAGGGACTCCGCGCCATAGACGTCGCCGGAAAAGAGACGCGCGCGTGCCCGCTCGGGATCGGGCACGCCGCTCAGGGTGTTGACGGCCATACCGATTGCTGCACCGCCGGGTGCCGTCTCCAGCCCCAAGCCGGGCCCAAGGGCAAGGCGTCGGTTGAGGAAGAAACGGACCGCGGCCGCGCGAGGGTCAGAGGACCACGCCCCCATTCGTTCGTTGACTCCGAGCTGCATCACCCGAAGAACCTGCTGCCTCCCTTCCTCGGTGTCGAAATCGGCTGCAGGATGATTGGCGATCCAGTCGCTGGCAAGGGCGCGCTGCTTTTCGATGTCGTTCATGCGCCAACGTTCTTCGATCGCGCGAAGACCACGGATACGGGCTCGCCATTCCTCCTGCTCCCAACGACGGTAAACGACGGTCGCTCCCGTGGCATCACGAGAATCGGCAAGCGCCTGAAACGCTCCACGCAATGTTCCCGGCACAGGAGGAAGCAGCGCGATGGCCTGCCGGTGCCCTACTGCGTCGAGGAGGATGGGGAAGGCCAGCGAAGTGAACGACGGATCGAGTAGTGCACGCCGGAATAGCGCAATGGCTCTCTCGCGCTCCGGATTCGAGAGCTGTGGCCAGAGATCGAGACGCGCAGCGGCCAGGAACGTGGCGGTGGAATCATCCCCCGGCGCGCTTGCGGCGGCCACGCGCAGAGGCTCCTCCCATTCCACGGCATCGCCAATCGAAGGACTGAGAACGTTCCGCCGTTGTGAGGCGTAGACCAGTTTGCCGAGCGTCGACCAGTGCGTGGCCCATCCCGGGCGAGCCGCGATCGCATCGAGCGCCAGGTGGCGTGCGGCGAGAAGCTCATCGTCGACCCTTTCCACAGCGCGAAGCCATCGCGCACGCAGATCCGGTGAGAGATCGCCGAGACGAACGGGACCGAACGCGTCGCTCAACGCGATGCCGGCGACGACATTTGCCGATAGATCCGCGGCCGGCGTCTTCTCCAATGCCGCAGCGTCATCGGGCCGCCTCTCCTGAACGTCGAAGGTGGCGACGAATTGTTCCGCCGCGTCTCGGCCCCTGCGATCCACTTCCCATCGATCGAAAGAGACGAACGCCAGCGTCACCGCGACCGCTGCGACGATCCAGTGGCCCGGACCTCCGCGCGATTGGACCACGGCGACCCGGCTGGATTTTTCCTGTTCTGAGGCCGGAGAAGACATCGGTCAGCCTCGTGGCGACAAGGGTGCGGCGACGTCTCCGTAGAGTACCGCTGCCGCGTTGGTCTCGAAAAGCGCTTCCTCGGCGACTTCACCCCAGTGACGTGCCACCCATTGCCGGGCCGCGGCGAGCCGTGGGGGACGCCGCGACATCGAATGCGCGTCCGACGCGACGAGGTGCACGAGGCCCGCGGCAAAGAAGGCGTTCGCGGCGGCCAGCGACGTCCTGTCGAATTCACCCAACAGCGAGCCGGCGGTGATCTGAACGAGAGCGCCGCGCGCGACGAGCGAGGCCAGGCGATCCGGATTCGACGCCAGCTCACTGTTCCGCTCCGGGTGCGCGATGATCGGCGTCACGTTGAGAATCGATAGCTCGTGAAGCAGCGACTCAGCCGCGGGCGGAACTCCGTACGATGGAAACTCCAGCAACAGACAGGAACCGCGGTTCAGGCCGATCAGCGGGCCGGCGCTCCCTCTCTCCCACAGCTCGACCACATCACTCGAAAAGCAATACTCACATCCCGGCACGACCGCGGGCTTCCCACCCAGCAGCGCGTTCAACTTCACCAGCAAACGGTCGCGTTCCAGCGGATCCTCGTTCAACCACGGGTCACGAAGAACGTGCGGTGTCGCCACGATGGTCGTCGTCCCCTCGGCGGCCGCGGCGCGGCAGAGTTGCACTGCTTCATCCCATGTCTGAGGACCATCATCGATCCCGGGAAGACAGTGGAAGTGGAGGTCGATCATGGCAGCGCTGACTGGTTGAAAATCGTTGCGGCCTATGAGCTGGCAGCCGAGCGTTCCGTGGCTGGCAGGTCTGTCGTGTATCCAGGGCTCCCGTAGTATTGATAGGACTTTCCGTAGCCCGGACCGACCTGACGGAACTTGTTGATGACCACGCCGAGGACGTTCACATTGCTCTGAATGAGGCGGTTCCGAAGACGGATTACCGACTCGCGAGGTGTGACCGAGCCCTCCACACACAGGACGACGCCGTCCGTCAGGTTTCCGATGATCAACGCATCCGCGACCGACTCCGCGGGTGGGCTGTCGAGCACCACGCAATCGAAATGCGCGATGGCGTACTGCAGGAAACGTTTCATCAATTCCGAAGACAACAGCCCTGACGGATTCGGCGAAGTCGGCCCGGAAGTAACCGCGGAGAGATTCGGGACCTGCGTCTGCTGAATGGTCTTCATCGGTTCGACGTTATCCACGAGGATCGACACCAACCCGACACGGTTGGAGAGCCTGAGCGCTTCGTGGACGCGCGGTTTGTGGAGATCAGCGTCGATCAGCAGAACCCGTTTCTGCAATTGAGCGAGCGTCACGGCGAGATTCAATGCCGTCGAGGTCTTTCCTTCCCGCGGGAGACACGATGTGATGACCATCGACTTCACACCTCCGGCCTGAGAAAGCAGCAACGATGTACGGATGGCACGGTACGCCTCGGCGATTGCCGATCGCGGATGGAGGTGAGGGACCAATTCGATCTTCGGAGTGTCCGCGGAGTCTCCTGTTTTCTTGCTCTCCTTTTTCCGTCTGCCTCCGTATCCATAGCCGTATCCCTGGATTCGGCCGATCGTCGGAACCACGCCGAGTGCGGGAAGGCGAAGATACTTTTCCACTTCCTCGACCGTGTGCAGACTGCGATACATGAGATCGCGGCCGACGGCGAGCACGAAGCCCACCATCAGGCCGACCACGAGGCCGTTCCAGAGATTGGAGGGATAGGATGGAACGAACGGCTTTGCGGGAACCAGGGCACGATCGACCACGCGAACCGTGGCCACATGCTCACCGCGAAGGCGCGCGGTGACCTCGGTCTCCGCGAGGCGCTTCTGAAGGCTCTCCAGCAGGCTCCTCTTGGTTTCGATCTCGTTGCGCAGATTGTTGAATTCGACGGCGTTGCCGTTGAGTTGCATCGCCTCCCGTTTCTGGGCCTCCAGCTCGTCGTGCGCACTCTGCTCGCGCCGCTGCGCGGTCACCAGTTCGCGCCGGGCGTCTTCCCTCACTTTGCCAGCCGCGGCGTTGACGGCGTTGGCCAACGCCGTCCGCGTATTGTCAATCTGATACTTGAGCTGCTTCATTGCCGGCCACTCCGGCTTGAACATCTGCAGCTTCTCGTCGTAGGACTGCTGCAGATGGCCGAGGTCGGCGCGCAACTGAGCCACGGCAGGATCAGACGCGGCAACGACCGACTCCTTCGTCGAGGACTGCAACTCGTAGTTGCGCGCCTCCTTGGCCACGCGATCGGATACCGCGTCCGCGTAGTCATGATTCAGCATCTCGAGCTTCTGCAGGGTGACGTTCGCCCTCGGATCGACTGAGACGATGTCCTTCTCCTGTCCATAGCTGTGAAGCTGTGCCTCTTTCTGCTCCATGTCGCTCTTCAACTGCTCGATCTGCGTACCGAGAAAGCGCGACGCCTGACCGACGACTTGGAACTTCGCCTCCGCGCTCCAGTCGATGTACGCCTCAGCCAGCGCGTTCGCGACGTCCGCGGTCACCTTCGGATCCCCTCCGACGTATGCCAGCTCGACCAGGTTCGTGCCGGCCAGAGGCGCGGCCGTTACGGAGTTCTGAATGCGCACGGCGGCTGCGGCCAGATCTCCGCTGTTGCCTGCGCGCGGGTTCTTCGTCAACTGGCGGAAGAAACCGCTCTTTGCTGTGGAGACGTCGGGATGTCCCAGGAGGTTGAGACGGGTGATGACGCGCTCCGCGACCTCGCGGCTGCGCATCAGCCGAACCTGCGTAGCGAGGAAAGCTGGATCGCCGATGCCATAGCCCTGGCCGTCGGTAGTGACTTCGAACAGCCGGCCCGCGTCGCGCTCGACGTTCAGAATCACCGCGGCCCGGTAACGAGGCGCCGAAAAGACGGACACCAGAAGTGCGACCGCCGTCCCCGCTAACGCGCAAAGGATAATGAGCAAACGGTTCTTGACCAGGATGGCCCAGTACTCAGCCGCCGTACTGGCAGTATCCGGCTCATCAGCAAATCTCCCCACGCGCACATTCTGATGATCACCAAGCATCTTGATCTCGACCGAGCGTTTCCTCGGTTATTCTCAGGGCCGGGCCGGAGAGGGTGGGTTCGATGGCCTCTTGCCTTCAAGGACCGCCCCGCCTATGAGGGCGCCGGCTCCCAAGACAATTGCTTCCGGGTTTCGATACCACGGCTTTCCGGCCAACATGGCCCGGCACGCCTCGTTCCTGGTGAGGACATTCGTCGACGAGATGTACCAGGTCATTCCGTCGCAGCGGAACCCGCACGGCACCGCGGGTTGCTTGGGCGAGGTGAGGCCAAGAACGATGTTCGAGGCTGCAGATCGCTCCTCCGCGGTCAGAGGATTGGGGGTGCAGCTGGCTGTCACGGCGACGGTGGTCCAGGGGCTGACGAAATCCGGCCCACCCGCCTTTGAGGCCCTGATCTGATAAGAGATGAAATTCGTTTCAGGACTGACGAGAGGGAGAACCGCCCAGAAGACGGCCGGGTCTTTGTCGTTCTTCCGCATGTCGAGGTAATACTCGCAGGCGGCTGCGTCGCCGGCTCGAAAGTAGATGCGCTCCGTTTCCGGGGTCCCCTCGATGCGCGCACTGATCACGGGGTTCTGCGTCCTCCCGACACATGGAGGAGCCGTTTGCACGATCCTGATTGGGGAGGATCCGCCAAGCGCCGCCGCCGAGAGAGCCCAAACCAAAGATACTGCCGGAAACATGTACGATACCTTTCCAGACGGTATTGCACGGAAGTACGATAGTCAAGTTATTGATAGCCAGCAGCCTCTCGAGTTCTCCTCGAAAAAAGGCATTGTCCGTGACCGGTTTGTCCGCAAAGAGACGTAACTCCACGGTTTTCGGAGATGACAGGAGAGAAGCAGGGCCACTGAGTGAGCGGGCCGCACTCTTTTTTCTTCTCACAACAGTTGTGGTGGCGCCATTTCCGTACGGCGCAATCACCCGAGGCGGCACGCTCACGCTGGAGATTCTCGCCTTCGCGACCACGGCGGCTACGTTTGTCGGACGCCCTCGTCTTGCTCCGCTGGCGGGAGTATGGATTCCGATCTCGGCGATTCTCGCGATCATCCTCCTTGGCGTGGCCCAAGTCATTCCGCTGCCGGACTCTGCTCTCTGGCGCATCTCCCCTGTCAGCGCGCAGATCTACGGTGATGCCGCAAGAGTCCTGGGGCTCTTCCGACATGCCGCGCCGGCCGCCCGAATCTCCATCGCGCCGGCCGAGACCATCGATACGATCCTTCTCACGTCTTCCTATCTTTCTCTGTTCGTCAGTTCAGCGCTGCTTCTGCGGACGCGCCGGAGAAGGCGTCTCTTCGTGGCTGTGCTGCTGGGAGGCGCGGCTCTGCACGTCCTGATTGCCACGGTCACTTCCGACGAGACCTCGGCCGGGCGTCTCCACGGCGCATTCGTCAATTCGAACCATTTCGCGGGATACCTTCAAATCATGCTGGCCGTTGCCTTCGGCGCCTTGTGGCGCGAAGTGCTGTTTTCCCGCGATCGCGGCCGGCAACTGCCGGAGCCCACGAAGAGACTAGAGACGCGATTGCTCCATATCGCCCCACTGGTCTTGCTTTGGGCAATCTTTGCGGCCGCGATCGCGCTGACCAAGTCTCGCGGCGGCATTCTGGTGGCATCTGTTTCGACGGCTGTGATGCTTTCGGCGGCGTTGTCCCATCGGCGGATCAGGAATCGGCGGCTGAGCATCGCCGTGGCTGGCGGAGCCACGATCGCGGCAGGAGCGAGCGTCGTAATCCTCGCCGTACGCCAGCAGCCGATCCTCCGCTTTCTGGCATCCGACCCGAGAGACCCGGGGAGCGACTTGCGGCTCACGTTGTGGCGTCTCTCGATCGACGCGTGGCGGCAGTTTCCACTGGCAGGATCAGGACTGGGAACCTATCGCGAGGCCTTTCGGCGGATTCAGCCTCGGGGCTTCGACTATTACGTCGAGTTTGCCCACAGCGACCCGCTGCAACTTCTGGTCACCGGTGGGCTGGCTGGATTCATCCTTGGCGCAATCGCATTCGCCGCGCTCTCGATCGCTCTGGCCTCCAGCTGGAGGCGCGAAGAGCATCGCGAGGAGAGCGCTTTCCTTCTCGCTGGGATCGGGGCGTTGTTCGCTTTGACCTTGCACGGTCTCGTCGAGTTCAACATGTCCATTCCGGCGATCCCCGCGACCCTTGCAGCGGTGCTCGGTTTCGCGTGGACCGCCGGCGCGCACGAGAAGGCGGAGCGGGCAGAGAAGCTGACGGCCCCAGTCGCGGCACCACCGGTCGGTGGATGACGCCATTTCTCACGGCCCACGAAGCGGTGGTGATCAACGTGACAGCATCATTCCGTACTTCTTCGCCAGGTAATCTTCGACCTGTGTCCGCTCCGCG
>DATLWH010000365.1:0-5964 GCA_035576505.1 Thermoanaerobaculia bacterium
CAAGGTCAACACGATTCTGCGCGACCTGCCCAAAGACGCCGATCCTCCCATCATCCAGAAGATCGATCCGGATGCGATTCCGGTTCTCGGCATCGCCCTCTCCGGCCCGGCTCCGATCCGCGACATCACCGAGTTCGCCGACAAGAAGCTACGGCGCCGGCTGGAGTCGATCAACGGCGTGGGCCAGGTGCTGATCGTCGGGGGGCGTCCGCGGCAAATCAACGTCGTCGTCGACTCCGGCAAGCTCTCGGCGGTCGGACTGACCACGGCGCAGCTCGTGGCCGCGTTGCAATCGCAGAACGTGCAGATCCCCGGGGGCAAGGTCGAACAGGGGCTGCGCGACCTCACGCTGCGCACGTACGGCCGCATGCAATCGCCGGCGGATTTCGCCAACATCCCCATCTCGAACGCGAACGGATACGTGGTGAAGGTCGGCGATGTCGCGCGGATCGAAGACAGCGTGGCCGAGCCGGAATCGATCGCCACCGTCGACGGCAAGCCCGCCGTCGTCATGAACATCCGCAAGCAGTCGGGGACCAACACGGTCGAGGTCATCGAACGCCTCAAGGAGCAGCTCGGCCTGGTCAAAGCCGACCTGCCCAAAGGGTGGACGATGCAGGTCGTCCGCGATCAGTCGGACTACATCGTGGCCGCGGTCGATGCCGTGAAGGAGCATCTGATCCTGGGGTCGCTGTTCGCCGCGTTGATCGTCTGGTTCTTCCTCTCTTCGCCGAAAGTGAAAGACGCACTGATCATGCTGGCGGCCACGCTGGCGACGTACACGCTGCTCTTCGGGATCAAAGACATCGCCGCGCGCGCTCCCCTGCTCCACGTCTCGATCGTGGCTTTCGTCGGCTTGTTCGCTCTGATCAGTTGGTGGGCGTCGAGGAAGCAACTCCCGTTCGCATTCCGCGTCGGCGGCGCCGCTCTGGCGTTCGCCATCGCCGCGTTCGTGCCGAAACTGGGCGTCGTTCCCATCAACCCGATCCGCCTGGCCGGCGCGCTGGTGGGGTTCGGCATGCTGTTGTACTTCTTCCGCCGCTCACGGCCGACGATCATCGCCGCGGTGGCCATCCCCAGCTCGATCATCGCCACGTTTGCGGCGATGCGCTATGAAGACTTCACGCTCAACGTCATCACCCTTCTGGCGTTGACGCTCGCGGTCGGCATCGTGATCGATGACGCCGTCGTCGTCCTGGAGAACATCTTCCGCTTCATGGAGGAAAAGAAGATGCCGCCGGCCGAAGCGGCGGTGGAGGGGACGAAGGAAGTGGGCATGGCCGTTCTGGCCACGTCGCTCTCGCTCATCGCCGTCTTCCTTCCGGTGGCCTTCATGGCCGGCATCGTCGGACGATTCATGCACTCCTTCGGTGTGACGATGGCCATCGCCATCGCCGTCTCGCTGCTGGTCTCGTTCACGCTGACGCCGATGATGTCCGCGCGCTGGCTTCGCCGCGAAGACCTCACTCATGGAACTTCGACGCGCGAACACGGCATGTACGCCACGATCGAAGGGGTCTATCTGAAGATGCTGGACTGGTCGATGGCGCACCGCTGGGTGATCGTGCTGGCCATGTTCCTCGCGCTCGTTTCCATCGTCCCGCTCGGAATCGCCGTGAACAAGAACTTCCTCCCGCAGGACGACGAGTCGCAGTTCCAGGTGCAGGCGCGCGTCCCCGAGGGGGCCAGCCTGCAGACGACGCAGACGATCATGGAGTCGATCGCCGCGCGCGTCCGGAAGATGCCCGAGGTGGAGACGACCGTGGTCACCATCGGCGACGATCCTCAGGTCACCCAGAACCTGGGCACGGTCTACGTCAAGCTCGTGCCGGTCGACAAACGGACGCGCGACCAGTACGCCGTCATGGCTGATGTTCGCAACAACCTCATGCCGCAGTACCAGCGTCTGAATCTCCGCACGTCGGTCGGTCCGGTGAACGCCTTTGGCGGCGGCGTCAACGCCGACATCATGTACTGGATCGGCGGGCCCGATCTGAATCAGCTCTCCAAGTACTCCGACACGCTGCTGGCCGATCTCCGCAACATGAGGTCGCTCGGCGCCATCGATCCGGATACGAACCTGATCACGGGAAAGCCCGAGCTGGGCGTTCGCATCGATCGCGACAAGGCCTCGGACATGGGCGTGCGCGTGCAGGACATCGCCTCGACGCTCAACGTCCTCGTCGGCGGTCTGAAAGTGACCGACTACTACGAAGGGGGCGAGCAGTACGAGGTTCACGTGCGCGCCGAGCATGAGTACCGCAAGGATCCGCAGGGAATCGCCCAGGCCCAGGTTCCGTCAGGCGGCGCGCGCACCGTGCAGCTTCGCGACGTCGTGACGATGTCGCCGGGCGCCGGCCCCGCGTCGATCAACCGCATTCAGCGGCAGCGGCAGGTCATGCTGACCGCGAACATGGCGCCGGGAACGTCGGCGCAGACCGTGATGACCAACCTGGTCGACGAGACGAAGAAACTCAATATGCCGCCGGAGTACTCGTCAGGATTCACCGGCCGCTCGCGCGAGCAGGGACGCGCTTTTACGAACTTCATGTTCGCCTTCCTGCTCTCGATCATCTTCATGTACCTGATTCTGGCGGCGCAGTTCGAGAGCTGGATTCACCCGGTGACGATTCTGCTGGCGTTGCCGCTGACCGTTCCCTTCGCCCTCTTCTCGATCCTGGTGTTGAACCAATCGCTCAATATCTTCTCGATGCTCGGCATCCTCGTGCTGTTCGGGATCGTGAAGAAGAACGGCATCCTCCAGGTCGATCACACGAACGGGCTTCGCGCGCACGGATTGCCGCGTGCGCAGGCCATCCGCGAAGCCAACCGCGACCGTCTCCGGCCGATTCTGATGACGACGCTGGCCTTCGTGGCCGGCATGCTCCCGCTCGTGGCATCGAGCGGCACCGGGGCGGCCACGAACCGCGCCATCGGCTCGGTCATCATCGGCGGCCAGAGTCTGGCGCTGCTGCTGACGCTGCTGGCCACGCCGGTTGCCTACTCACTCTTCGACGATCTGCAGGAGCGGTTGCGCACGCGGCGTGCCGCGCCGGTGGATGAGGAGCTGGAGGCGGCGGTGGCGGGGTAGTGTGGGTGGGTTGCTGGTTGCTGGGTTGCTGGGGTTGCAGGGGTTGCAGGTGTTGCAGGTGTTTCTGGGTTTCTGGGTTGTCAGTTGCTAGCGCTTGTCTGATACGGGCAACCCGACAACCGAGTCACCCAGCAACTCTTCAACTCAGAAACCGAGTGACCAAACCAATCACATCTTCTTCAGCGCAATCTGCACTTCCGACGCTCCCACGCCGCGCAGGATGTTGCGGGCCAGGTCGACCTGCAGGTCGTTGTAGGCGGTTCCTTCGACGCGAAGAACGCCCTTCGTGCAGCTCACGCGAAGATCGCATCCGTCGAGGGCGCGCGTCGAGGCGAGCTGGCGTTCGGCGGTGCGGCGGATGCCCTCATCGTCGACAGGCGTGATCGTCACGATCAGGTTTGCCACCCGGGCGAAGCCGAGCTGCTTGACGACGTTCGCGGCCTGAAGCGCCGTGGCCGCGTTCGCCGTCCCCTTCAGGACCACGATCCCGCCGACATTCGTCGCGCTGAGTCCGTCAATGCGGATATTCGCGTCCTGGATGGCCTTGACGATGGCCGCGTCCGGTATCTGCGGCGTCATGACCTGCGCACGGTTGCTCCGCGGCGTCGAGGCGCTTCCTCCGTGCCGCACGAGCATGGAGGTGATTCCGGCGACGGCGACGGCCGCCGCGATTGCGATCACTACCTTCTGGTTCTTTCTCATGACTGGACATAACTCAAGCGGCGTGCCATGTGAGAGGAAACCCCAGCCTCCCATGAGCTGGCGGGCCTTTCTCACGCGCGCGGGTGAGTGTTGATGGCAGCGTCTGACTTGACAAACGCGACGGGCAGACTTAGCGTATTAGAAGACTAATACACACGTACAGAGGATACGATGACAAAGACACTGATTGCCGTGCCGTCGTGGGAGACCTGGTAGCCCATGTTCGCCATCAACCCGACCGACCCCGCGCCGATCTGGCGGCAGATCGAGGAAGGCATCCGGCGTCTGATCGCACTCGGAGCGCTGCAGCCGGGCGCCTCGGTGCCCTCCGTGCGCGACCTCGCCAAGGATCTCCGCGTGAATCCGAACACAGTCGCCCGCGCCTACCAGCGGCTCACCGAGGGTGGCGTGCTGTCGGTGAAACGGGGAGAGGGAACTTACGTGGCCGATCAGCCGTCTCAACCAAAAAAGTCGGAGCGGAACGAAGCGCTGCGCGACGCCGCCACCCGCTACGCATCGACCGCCATCGCCGTCGGCTCCGCGCTCGGCGATGCCGTCGATGAGCTCGAGGCCGCATTTCCGCGCGTCGTGCGCGAGCACAGGAGGAAGGCATGACGGACAACGCGATTCGAATCTCGGATCTCACGGTGCGCTACGGCCGCACGATCGCCGTCGATCATGCCGCGCTGAGCGTCGACAAGGGAGCGGTCTATGCGCTCGTCGGCCGGAACGGTGCCGGAAAGTCCTCTCTCGTCCGCTGTCTCCTCGGGCAGCAGAAGCCTGAGCATGGCAAGACGACGCTCTTCGGCGAAGACTCCTGGTCGCGCCGCCCAGCCCTCATGCAGCGGATCGGCGTCGTCACGGAAGAGGCGGATGCGCCTCCGGAGATGAGCGTGGCCGCCATCGCCCGCTTCTGTTCGCGGCTGTATGACAAGTGGGACCAGGGCAGCGTCGAGACGCGTCTGAAGACGTTCGGCGTGCCGCTGAGGAGCCGCTTCGGGACTCTGTCCAAGGGCCAGAAGAAGCAGGTGTCGCTGGCGCTGGCGCTGGCCATCGCGCCCGAGCTGCTGGTGCTCGACGATCCGACGCTCGGCCTCGACGTGGTGGCCCGCAAATCGCTGTTCGAAGAAGTGATCGGCGACCTTGCCGACCGCGGCACGACCATCTTCATCACCACCCACGATCTGGCGGGCGTGGAGACGTTCGCCGACCGCGTGGGAATGATGGAGAACGGCCGGCTGGTGCTGGACGAAGACGTCGACGCACTCAAATCGCGCTTCCGCCGCATCCGCTTTGCCGCACAGCCGGTGGCGATCGACACGGCCGTGCTCCGGCCGGCGGTCATGCGTAGCTGGGGCGGCGGCGCCGAGGCCATCGTCAGCAACTACGACGACCTGGCCTTCGAGCGCATGCGCAGCGCCAGCAACATCGGCGCGGCGGAAGTCGAAGCCATGTCCCTGGAAGAGATCTTCATCGCCATCGCCGGAGGCAACTCATGAAAAAGGCACTCGTGATCGCGGCAAGGGAGTTCGAGGAGAAGCGTTTCGTCGCGTATGCGGCATTGGCGTTTGCCATCCTGCCCTTCATTTTCAGTGTGATTCCGGGAATCGGTGGCAAATCTCCCCGCGACACGATCGCGGTGTCGTCTCTGATCTTCGCCACGGGTTTTGCGGTCGCGCTGGCGATCATGTCGGGCGCCAGCTTCGTCGGCCGTGATCTCTCCGACGGACGGATGTCGTTTTATTTCTCGCGGCCGGTCGCTTCCGCATCGATCTGGTTCGGCAAGCTGACGGCAGCGATCCTGATGATCGTCGGCTGCTTCGTCGTCATCATCGCGCCCGCCTGGCTGGCAGCCGGTAAGAGCTGGACGACCTTTTCGACGATGTCGCTTCGCGAAGCGACCGTCATGGTGCTGCTCTGCACACTGGCGCTCTTTTTGATCGCACACGTCATCGGTACGTTTGCGAGATCGCGCTCTCCGCTGATCGTGGCAGACTTTGCCGCCGCGGTGCTCTGCGGCGTCGTGATCCGCTTCCTCGTGCTTCCTTTGGCCGCCGGCCGGGCTGAGATGCTCATCGCGTGGCTGGGAATCTTTCTCTCGATTGCTCTTGCAGTGGCAATCGTCGGCGGAGGCGCGTGGCAGCTCGCGCGTGGCCGAACCGACCGGCGCC
>DATLWH010000366.1:0-4414 GCA_035576505.1 Thermoanaerobaculia bacterium
GACTCCTGGACTCCCGGGGTGTCGGGGGTCGGGGGTCGGAGGAAAGACTTGGCTCCGACTTCTGACTCGCAAACGAATCGCGGCTGCCGTGATCCGCCACTGCCTTGCGAACCGGGTTCGGGTTAACAAGTTACGCAGTACTGATCCGACCTCCGACCCCCGACTCCCGACCCCCGACCCCCGGAGACAAGAACTCTCCACACGCCGCGCCGTATCATCCCCTACACATGGACTACGGCATCGAAGTCATCGGCCTGACGAAAAACTACGAATCCTTCGTGGCGGTGAAGGACTTCTCGTTCACCGTGAAGCGCGGGGAGGTGCTCGGACTGGTCGGGCCCAACGGCGCCGGCAAGACGACGACGCTGCGTGCGCTGGCAGGAATCCACCCGCCGACGGACGGCACCGTCCGCATCTGCGGCCTCGACCTTCGCAACGACGCGGTCGACGCCAAACGCCATCTGGCCTTCATGCCCGATGAGCCGCGGCTCTTCGATTACCTCACCGTCGAAGAGCATCTGCAGTTCGTGGCCCGTCTCTACCAAGTCAAGGGTGTGCACGAGAAGATGGACCCGCTCCTTCACGAATTCGAGTTGGCCGACAAGCGGAAAGCGCTTCCGGGCGAGCTGTCCCGCGGCATGAAGCAGAAGCTCATGATCGCCTGCGGCTTCATTCATGATCCCGACGTTCTGATCTTCGATGAGCCGCTGACCGGCCTCGACCCGCTCGGCATCCGCCGGATGAAGGAATCGATCGTCCGCCGCTCCCAGGCCGGGGCCTCCGTCGTCCTCAGCTCGCATCTGCTCCATCTTGTCGAGGAGCTTTGCGACACCGTAGCCGTCATTCAGCACGGCACACGCATCGCCTACGACACGATCGACAACCTGAAGTGGAAGATCACCAGCGGCCGCAACGACCTCTCGCTCGAAGAGGCCTTCCTACGGATCACGGCCGAGGAGACGCCGCCGGCGTGATCGGAACCTTTCTCACAGTTGCTTTCCTGACGCTGAAGAATCGGATCCTGCAACGGGTACGGCGTCTGCGCCAGCCGCGCTACCTCATCGGCGCAATCGCCGGGGCGATCTATTTCTGGTTCCTGATCTTCCGGCGAGCGGCAGGCGGCGGCAACGGCAAGCTTCTCTTGAAAACGTTCGCGATCAGCCCGGTCATCGCCGACTTCGCCAGCGTCTTCGTGCTGCTGATCATGATCCTGGCGTGGGCGTTGCCCGGCGATTCCGGGGGCCTCGAATTCAGCGAAGCCGAGATCGCCTTCCTCTTTCCCGCTCCGCTCCGCCGCCGCGACATCCTTCTCTACAAGATTCTCCGTGCGCAGCCGCAGGCGATGTTCAGCGCGCTGGTCATGACGGTGCTCGGCTGGTGGCGGCGGGGACTGTTCGTCGGCCTGTGGGTGACCATCTCGGTTCTGTCGATCTACTTCATCCTCGTCTCTCTCGGCCGGGCGCGCCTGCGGCTGGCGCACATCGGATTCACGGCGCGCCTCGCCGGCGTGGCGGCGACTCTGGCCGGCCTGGTCTGGTTGGCCATTTCAGAGTTACGCAAGCTGCCGCTGGCCGGGCTGAGAACCGCCGCGGACGTCTTCAAGGTGCTGAGCGTCACGTTTCAGAAACCATTGATCCGGGCCATTCTCTTCATCCCGCGCTTCTTTTCATCCGCGGCCCTTCCCAGCTCGCTGGTGTCGCTGGCGCTCTCTTCGCTCGTCGTCGCCTCCTTCGGCGTGGCCTTCTTCTACATCGCTGCCGCGCTCAACGTCTCCTTCGAAGAAGCGTCTCTCAGCGCCTCGCAGAAACGCACCGCACGCCGGGAGCGTATGGGCGGCCGTCGCCAAGGCGCCTCGGTCATGTTCCGCCGCGCGCCTGCGCCGTTCCGTCTACAGGAGACCGGGCCGGTGGAGGTGGCCATTCTCTGGAAGAACCTCATCGCCCTCATGCGCAACTCGATCGCCTGGGTCGTGGTCTTCGCCGCGGTCCTGGCGTTCCTGCTCGGCCTGGCTCTCTGGACTCACGAGCCGGCCGCGTACAAGGGCATCGGAATCAGCATATTCTGGATGGCGGCGTTTTTCCCGCTCTTCGCAACGAACATCTTCGCCAATGATCTGCGCCTCGACATGACACGTCTCGAGGTCTTGAAGAGCTACCCGATCTCCGGCGACCGTCTCATCGCGGCCGAGATCGCCGCGCCGCTGGCGGTGATCTCGATCCTGGAGATGCTCTTCGCCACGACAGGCTCGATCTTGATCGGCATGTCAGGCGACACCTCGAAGTTCGCTCAGATCGTGGCCACGCCGCAGTTCATCGTGGCCGTGTTGCTTCTCACGCTGCCGGTCTGCGCGGTGCAGCTCCTGATCCGCAACGCCGTGCCGGTGCTCTTCCCCGCCTGGGCCGTGCGCAGCAAAGACGAGCCTCGCGGCTTTGTGATGACAGGACAGCGTCTGGTCACCCTGGCCGGCAATCTCCTGGTGCTCGGCGTGGCACTGATTCCCGCCGCGGTCGTCTTCCTGCCGTCGCTCTGGGTTGCCTACAGATACTTCGGCGGCAATGCCGCATTTGTAGGCATCGCCGCCATGCCCGCCGTGGCCATCATCGTGACCGAGGTCTGGTTCGGGGTGAAGGCGCTCGGCGCTCAATTCGACGTGATCGACGTCTCCAACGAGACGGACGTGTCGGTCATGTAACGGACAAGGAGAGCCTGGAGCACCACAAACGTCAGCGCCGGCGTGAGGTGGGCGACGAGACGCTCCCACGACCACGTCACGTGCCACGCCACGTCGTACGGCGTCGCGGCGTACGCGCCGAGGTAGAAAGCGAACTGCACGAGAAGCGCGGAGACGACGAACCGCTCGCGCGTCGCCAGAGTACGAGAGGCAATCACGATTCCTGCCGCCAGCGCGATCCAGAAAAGCGGCTTTCCCAGTGAGGCCGAAGAGATCGCGGCGAGGATCGGCCGCGGGTTGCGAAGATGTGCCACGACGCGGGTAATCACGCCGCCGGTGGCGATGTCCGTCGGCAGCCGATGGAACAAGCGGGCCATGAGCCACGGCATCGGGATGACGATTGCCGGCCAGAGGCGGATGACCTCGCGCGCCCGGCGCGCGCAAACCAGCCCGAGCGCGGCGGCGGCGATGAGCGTCAAGCCTTCGTTCTTCGTCGATGCGGCAAGTCCGAGCAGGATCGCGCCGATGGTCACCTTGCCGCTCCGGAGGAGGAGCAGCGCCGCGGTTGCGTAGGCGATGAACGGCCCTTCGGCGATTCCCATCCATGGGGTGGCCGCGAGCGGCACGAGCGCGGCGGTTAGGAAGGCCGCGGCAACGCGCGAGCGCGTCTCTTCGAGCGCGGTTCCGTGAATGACCAGCAGCAGCGCCGCCGCGAATGCGACGTGAACGACGCCGAGGTGCGCATCGCTCCAGCCGTTGCGGAGAATGGCGATGAAGTCGTACGTCAACGGCAGCAGAAGGGGATAGTCGGGATGGGTATCGCGCGCGCCGGCGCGGATGAGGAGCTGCCAGTCGATGGAGCGGATCTCGAAGAATGCGCGCGCCTTGAAACCCCAGTCGGCGAGGTAGTCGAATTCAGGGGACGGCGCGAGCGTGGCGAAGAGGGCGTAGCCGATCAGCGCGGTGATGGTGATCGCGTAGAACACGAGCGCTCCCCAACGCATCTCGTACCGGGGAGCACGATCCTCGGCCCGCACGGCCCGGCCGCCCCAGGCCGCACCCCCGGCGATGACCAGCTGCGGAAGGATCATCATCCCCCGCGACCACGGCATGACACAGAGCAAGGCCGCGCAGACGCCGATCCCGAGCAGCACTCCCTCCCCGATCAGGCGCGATGCCGGTCCGTCGCGGTCGAGCAGCCGCGCCAGCGGCACGCCTGCGGCCAGAGCCAGGCCGATCGCGATGAGCTCCGCGATCACGGCGTTCTCCGCAGCAGCACGCCGTCAGGTCCGCGCCAGACCTCGGTGAAGCCCGGCAGGTGCGGCTCGCAGCGATACGCCGCGATCACGTTCGCCCGCGCCACGTTCCCGCCGAGCGGCCGGTCATGTTCGTCCAAGAGCGGCAGAACCACACGGCCCGTCAGCGGATAGAGAGCGCGCGTGTAGAGGTACCAGTAGCCCTGATCCCATTTCGGAAACGGGGCGGCGATTCCGATCACATCGCCGGGCTTTGTCCGCGCGCGTACTTCGTGCATGAGCTGCTGCGATCCCGGCAGCTTGCGATAGGGCAGCGTCACCTCCCGCGCGGCCAGGGCCGCGCGGTCGGCCAGGAAGATGCGGAAGTAAAACGGCTCGAACGCTCCGGCCGCGATGGCGACGGCGGCTACGAGCGCCCAGCGGCGTATCAGACGGCGATCTCCCTCACGTCGCCGTCGACGATCAGCTGCGGCTCCGTCAACTTCTG
>DATLWH010000367.1:0-7257 GCA_035576505.1 Thermoanaerobaculia bacterium
CCAGTGCCGCTGACGCGGCACGGATTCAATAGACATCACAACCAGGGGTGCTCGCAAAAAACGCTCGCACCCCTGGCTATCCTCTTCGTTGCCGCTATCGCGGCGTCTGGCCGTTTGCTTTAATTATAGCTAGTGCCGCCTCGAATCGCGAAATCAAAAGCGCGTCCCAACTCAGTGAGCTTTCCACCTCAACTCACTGTCGAGTGCCCCCGATTCAAGCAACTGCTTGATTCGCGCGATCCGGGCGAACCGCGGTCCCTGGATGTCGTCGACCGTGAGCTTTACCCGCGCATAGAAGTCGAGCAGTTCTTCCACGGCCAGCCGGACATTCCACCGCGGGACGAACGCTGGCAGGAGACGGGCAACCTTGTCGAAGCTGACCCGGTAGTCGCGGCTATCCGGGCCGGCGGTGCCGGCGTATTCGATCGAGGCGGCCGGCAGCACGCCGGCGACGATATCGGCGACCTGGCGGACCTGATAGTTCTCTTCCGTTCGGCCGATGTTGAGTACCTGGTTGTGGATCACTTGCCGTGGAGCCCTGATCACGGCCACGAATGCCGCGGCGATGTCGCGAACATGAACCAGCGGACGCCAGGGTGTCCCATCACTCAGAATGCGGATGCGGCCCGTCGTGAATACCCACGCGACCATATTGTTGACGACCAGATCGGTACGCATCCGCCGGGACACTCCGTACGCCGTGGCATTTCGCAGAAATACTGGTGAAAAGGACTCGCTGGCCAGGCTTTGAACGGCCCCCTCGGTCAGCACTTTCGACCTGCCGTAGACGGTCACCGGGTTCAGGGTGGAATCCTCGGTCATCATTCTTCCGGTGGCAGCACCGTAGTTACTGCACGACGAAGAAAAGATGAAACGCTCGACGCCCGCGGCCTTTGCAAGGGAAGCGAGACGAACGGAGCTGTGGTAGTTGATCTCGTATGTCAGCTCAGGATCGAGATCCCCGATCGGATCATTCGACAGCGCGGCCAGATGAATCACGGCGGAGAAGCCTTCGAGATCGGCCACGCCGACATCCCGAATATCCTTCCTGATCTCGGGCACATTGACGAGATCGGCCGCGCCGGCCGAGGCGAAAAAGTCAACGTCGAGGCCCTCGACCTCGTGGCCTGCCGCAACGAGCGCGGGTACGAGTGCGCTGCCGATATACCCTTTGTGTCCTGTGACGAGAATGCGCACGCGTTTGGACCGACCCCTTACCCGGCTGCCGGCGAACCGGCCGCGGCAATCAGCGGCCAGGTTCGATCTTTTTCTGAAACCACGGTGACCGTTTCCGGCCATCGGATCCCCAGGACTGGATCGTCGTAGCGCAGACCGCGCTCGTGCCCGGGTGAGTAAAACGAGTCGACCTGGTACACGACCTCGACATCGTCACAGAGCGCCTGATAGGCATGCGCGAACATCTTCGGGATGTACAGCGCAAGATGATTCCCGGACGTCAGCGTCACTCCGACATGCTGCAGGTACGTTGCCGACGCGGGACGCAAATCGACGATGACGTCGTAGATCGCGCCGCGCGTACAGCGCACGACTTTCGTTTCCGAAGCCGGTTCGCGCTGATAGTGCAGTCCCCGCAACGTACCTTTGGCGGTGCTGGCCGAGATGTTCATCTGCACGAACGACTCCGATAGCCCGTGCTCCGCGAACTCGCGAGCACAGAACACTCTCGCAAAGAAGCCGCGCTCATCAACGCGCGGCTCCGGATCGATCACGAAGGCACCGGGGATTCGTGTTTCCGTGAAACGCATGTCCTCATCCGTCCGATCGTCGATTCGTCAACACGGCGGGGCGGAGCCCGCCATCTCCCGCAGACCATCCGCAAAGTCGAGCATGGGCCGGCCGAGCGTCCTCTCGATCTTGCCGACCATCAGCCCGGCCTTGAGCGGCCGGCGCGCCGGCTGATTCAGTTCCGCGGTAACGACGGGGACGATGAGGCTCGCGTTCAGCCCGAATGCCCTGGCGGCGGCAACGGCGAACTCGTATCGAGTGGCGATCCGAGGGCCGCAGACATGAAAGACGCCGTGCTCATCCTGTTCCACGAGCTGAATCATCGCGCGGACCAGGTCCGGCGCATACGTCGGGCTGCTGATCTGATCTGCTGGCACCTCAATCTGCCGGCCTTGCATCAGTGAGTTTCGAAGCCGGTAGAGAAAGTTCTTCCCCTGTGATTCCCAGCTATAGACGACCGCCGTTCGTATGATGAGCCAGTCGTTGGCAAATGCGGCGATGGAATGCTCCGCCGCGAGCTTCTGCCAACCGTAAACGGACAGCGGCTTCGCCGGCGTGAGCTCGTCGTACGGCCCGGCCATACCGTCGAAGAGGTAGTCGGATGACAGATAGACCAGCTTGCTGTCATACCGGTTCGCCGCTTCGACCGCATTCCGAACACCGATCACATTCGTTTCGTACGTCTCATCGGGATGACCTTCGCAGTAGTCGACATTGGCAATGCACGCCGTGAGATAGATGACGTCCGGCCTGCGAGTGTCCATGATGCGGTCGAGTTGCTCGATGCTCGTGACGTCGAACGAGATCAACTCGGTAGAGGCGTGTTGTTTGTAAGTTCCGATACTCGTCCCGCCCAAGCGACGCAAAGCAGCCAGGCAGTGCTGGCCGATCTGGCCGGATGCGCCGATGACAAGACTCGTTCTCTTCACGGCATTACCACACCTTCCACGGCGGAGCGGATGAGCGCCAGAGATCCTCGAGAAGGCGAACGTCCCGGAGCGTGTCCATCGGATGCCAGAAACCGCGGTGCTCAAACGCGCCCAACTGCCTGTCTCGCGCCAGCGATTCGAGTGGATCCTGCTCCCAGACAGTGGCATCGCCATCGCGAATGTACCGGCGGATCTCCGGCTCGAGCACAAAGAATCCGCCGTTGATCCAGCCCTCGCCGGATTGCGATTTCTCATGGAAGGAGGTGACGGCGCCGTCATTCAGGACAAGCGAGCCGAATCGGGCCGCGGGACGAACGGCAGTCAACGTGGCCAGCTTGCCCGAGCGCTTGTGGAATTCGAGGAGAGCGTGAAGATCGACGTTGGCCACGCCGTCACCATAGGTCACCATGAAAGGCTCGTCGCCGATGAACTCCGACACGATCCGTATCCTGCCGCCGGTCATCGTTTCGTACCCGGTATCGATGAGGTGCACGGTCCAATTCGTTTCCGCGCCATCGTGGTACGTGATCCTGCCGGACCCGGTGTCGATCGAAAAGTTGCGAGTCCATGGCAGAAAGTTGAGGAAGTAGTCCTTGATGACAAATCCCTTATAGCCGAGGGCGATGACGAACTCATGGAAGCCGTAGGCGGCATAGATCTTCATGATGTGCCAGAGGATCGGATGCCCCCCGATCTCGACCATCGGCTTCGGCTTGACGGCAGTTTCCTCGCCGAGCCGCGTGCCCATGCCACCAGCCAGGATCACCACTTTCACGCGGTCACGCACTCCTCGTCGACGGTTCGCGGCTCATCGAGAGCGTTACGGCGATCGAAGGCGTAACCGCCGAGCTCCCGGCCCGCGTCGTCGACGACCTGCAGGTAGAGAGTCCCGGTCAGGAAAGGCAGGCCGGCCAGAGCAGGGAGCGTCCATCGCCTGGTCGATGCGTCCGTGATCCGTGTGGCCGCGGCCGGATATCCCAGTGGGCTGGGTGTGAGCTCGATCCAGACCGGCCAGGCCGAAGTCTCAGGGATTTGGATCTCGACGGTCGCACCGTCCTCATTGACCGGGAGCGGCTCCCACGCCGGAATGGCAGGCGTCCGGTTGCCCAGGCGGAACAGACGCCGTACGAACGTCTCGCCGTAGTACCGCTTGCCGAACCGCAGAAACGATTCTGACGACCACTGAGCCCGGTCCGGATCGCCGGCCAGCTTCGGGTTATGAAGATGGATGGCCTTTGCGTCCGGTACATAGAGCGACGGAAGCCCCGCCCCTTCGATTCGAAAGAGCCAATCGTTCTCGTCGAAGTACAAGTGGTATCCCTCGTCCCACGGACCGACGGCTGCCCATGTGTCGCGGCGGAATGCGAGTAATGCCCCGCTGATGGCCGTTGAGGCGATGGGCTCGGTACAACGCCAATGAAGCCTCGCCTGCGCGCGCCAGCGGTCGCGTGCCCGTTGCAGCGCCCTCAGACTGCGTCTTCCGGCGGCCTTCACGAATTCGTTGCGGCGGCTTCTCTCTTCCGTGCAGGGAAGCACGAACACACGGTCCCGGTCCCAGTAAAACTCCGGCCCAACGACCGCGGCACCGCCGGTCAGCGCGCGCCGCAGCGCCGCCAGACATCCGGGGAGAACCATCACGTCCTCGTTCATGATGACGATGCAGTCCGCGCGCGTGTGTGGAAAGGCGAAGTTGATTCCTCCCGCGTAGCCGGCGTCGCGGCCCGTTTTCAGGTACGTCAGATCGAGCGATTGCAGGAGAGCTCGTTCTTCATCCGTACTGCCGTTGTCGGCCACGAACACATGAATCGAAAGCCCGCTGCGGCCGGCATCGTGCTTCAACGCAGCGAGGGCCTCCCCAACGAGGGCCGCCGCGTGGTAGTGAACGATGATGATGTCGATGTCCGATGGTCGCGCGGCTACATCCATAAACTCCACTCCAGGAAGCGTCGGAACAGCCACCCGACGCTCGCTTTTCGGCAGCCCGCGGCTGCTTCCCAATCGAGATTAATCCATGCGTTGGAAAGACGTATGTCTGATCGGCTTTCGTACGTTCGCATTTGGTGCTACCGGAAGTGGTGATACTCGTCACGCGGAGCTGTGCGGCGCCGGAGCGCGAAGCCTGCCCTGAGCGAAGCCGAAGGGTCTCGCCGCCGAGTCTACGCCGTCCGTCCCACGAACCCCGCCGCCACCGGCACCCTTCGCCCCGCCAGCGCCGCCGCCGCTTCCATATCCTCCTCTGCAAGAGGACGAAGGAAGTCGCCTTCCATCACCGACACGGCGACGCCGTCACGGTAGGCGATCCTGGTTCCAGCGATTGCGCGTATGCGGTCGCCGTTGGTGAGGATGCCAATGACATTCAACGGATCGCAGGCGCTGATGACGATGAGGCGCCCGTCCGCCGGCGTTCGGCGGATCTCCCGGAGCCGGCTGACGGCCTCGGGGAGGGCGAATTGTTCGCCGGACATGCCGGTGACGAAGCGGCCGCCGCGGATCTCGCCGCGCGCTTCGAGGCGGCGGTAGACGCGGGCCAGCTCGCGCCAGGGGGCGGCGTTCGGTTCGCGGGTGAGGAGTCGGCGGAACATGACGCCGTATCGCTGCAGCAGCGCGCGGGCCTGGATCTCGACGCCTGCTTCGCGGTCGATGTCGTTTGTGATCAGCGACCAGCGGCCGGCACGTTCGGGTTTGCGTCCGATGAAACCGTCCGAGGTGACGAGACTGGCGGCGACGAGTTCGTCGAGAGCGTCTGTGTCGTCGCCGAGGTCGCGGGTGAAGGAGGCGCCGCGAGCGCGAAGCGTTCCGAGAACGCGTTGGGCGCGCTCGCTCAGCACCGCGGTTGTTTCGGTGAGCCAGGCGGCGGTGTGCGGCCGCGGAAAGAGCGCCACGCCGGTGGTCAGGCGCGCCCATCCCACCTCGCCGCTGAAGCAAAGCGCGTCGAGGAGCGAGGGGTCGTAGCGGTCGATGCGCTGCGGGAGGATGTGACGCTCCCACGCGTTCGCGGCGATCTCGAAGCCGTCGAGTTGTTTGATGACTTCCTGCAGCCCGTCGATGCCGGTGAGGCTGCTCGACTTCGCGACATGCTGCCAGACGAAGAGGAAGCGCATGAAGTCGGCGGATGTGACCGGCTCGATCTCGGCGCGTAGGCGGTTGAGGGTGTAGCGATGGATGCGGGCCAGGAGTCTGCGATCGCACCATTGAAGAGTGAAGGGTGAAGAGTGAAGAGTGAAAGAACCGCGGAGGACGACTCCCTCGGATTCGAGTTTGAGGAGGGCGGCGTTGGCGTCGTCCTCGCTGATCGCCATCGAGGCGGCCAGCTCGCTTGCTGTCGTCGGCCCGAGGAGCGCCATCCGTCCGCGAATGATCTCGGTGATGGCCTCCTCGCGGGGCCATTCGCGGTTCCGGCTGGCCGGCGCGGTGATATCGGGTTGGATCGATGGGTGGATGGCCAGGAGCTCGGGGAGACGTTCGGCAGATACCCAGGAGCCGGCAGGCACGGACAAGAGTGTCTGTGCCACATTGGCTCCGTGCTCTTGGCAGGGACCGGGTTGTATGTGGCACAGACACTCCTGTCTGTGCTGTCCGGCAGGAAGCAGCAATGTCGCCCTTCGTGATGCCGCCAGTTCCGTGAACAGCTCCGGCGCATCGACTTCCCCATCGAGCAGGAACCCGAACGTCAGTAGCGCATCGTGCAGCTCGTCGGCGTCGCGGGGATCGGGCCTCGCTTCGTCGCGCACGCGCTCGATGGCGCTCGGGTCGAGCTGCCCCAGGTCGCTCGACGTCGAGCGGCGCGTCATCACCGCCTGCGTTCTCCGCTCCTCGAGCGGCGCGTCGTCGAGGAATGCGTAGGGCCGCGCGTTGAGGATGTCGTGCGCGAGCGGCGAGGGCTCGATGGTGTCGCGGGCGATGCACTCGATCTCGCCGGCGTGGATGCGCGTGAGCACGCGCTTGAGGCCCTCGAAATCCATCGCTTCTTCGAGGCAGTCGCGGACGACCTGGTTTACGAGCGGATGATCGGGGAGCTCGCGGTCGCCGGCTAGGTTCTCGGGACAGGCGGCGGCGTCGGGGAAGACGGCGGCCATGAGGTCGTCGGCCATGGCCCGTTGCAGCGGCGGCGGGACTTTGCGGTTGCCGCGATTGCGGGTGATGGCAAGCGAGATGGTCGTGTTCCAGCGCCATCGCGTCTGGAAGACCGGCGCGGCCAGCATGGCCTGCACCAGCACGTCGCGCGCGGTGGCGGGATGGAGATAGCGGAAGACGTCGGCCAGCGGAAAGGAGTGCTGCGGGCCGAGCGACAGGAGAATGGCATCCTCGGTTGCCGCGGCCTGCAGCTCGAAGTTGAACTGGCGGCAGAAGCGCTTGCGCAACGCCAGCCCCCAGGCTTTGTTGATGCGGCTGCCGAACGGCGCGTGCAGGATGAGCTGCATACCACCCGACTCATCGAAGAAGCGCTCCAGTACGAGCGTCTCCTGCGTCGGCAGCGCGCCGAGAGCCTGCCGGGAGTCATCGAGGTAGGCGACGATCTCGCGGGCGGCGGATTCGGGCAGGCCGGTTTGTTCGATGAGGAATTGCTCGGCCGGGGGTCGGG
>DATLWH010000368.1:0-2141 GCA_035576505.1 Thermoanaerobaculia bacterium
CATTCATCGTCGACGAGACGCTGAACGGAAAGACGCATGAAGTCATGTTCACGCCGCAGATTCCGGCCACGCGCTCATTCGGACCGCAAGTCGTTCCGGCCGGCTACTACTTCGTGATGGGCGACAATCGCGACAACAGCAACGACAGCCGCTTCATCGGCGTGATCGAGCGCCGCCGCATCGTGGGAAAGGCCATGGCAGTGGCGTTCTCACTCGACCGGGCGCATTGGTATCGCCCGCGGCTGCATCGGTTCTTCAAGGGGATCAGCTAAACAGGAGGGGCCCAGCTCCGCTGGGCCCCTCCTGACTTCGAGGTTACTTTTTGGCGGTCGGTTCGACTGGCAGTTTTGCTTCGTTCCAACCGCTCCAGCCGCCGAGGAGTGCGGCTGTGTTCGTGATTCCGTGAGCATTGAGGTCGAGCACCGCACGGGCGCTTGTATGCTCACTCTGTCAAGCACAGTAGGTAATGATGAATTGCTTCGGAGGGATCTCCCGCAGGCGGGTGAGCAGGTCACCGAGTGGGATGTTGATCGCCCCCTTGATGTGTGACTGATCGTACTGATCCTTTGCTCGGACATCGACGTAAACGGCTTTCTTTTCCTTGACGAGCTTGATCGCTTCCTCGCGAGTGATCCGGCGAGCCGATTCCAACGGCGCCTGTTCTACCGGAATGGTCGTCGCCTGCGTGACCTGAGGCGACGGCGTGCTTCCCGGCGGCACCGCCGACTTCATCTGGGCGTGAGCCAGACCCGTTGCGAGAAAGGCGACCACGGCTGTTGCGGTTACGACATGACGCATGTGTGGCAAGCCTCCTTTGTACTCGATTGCGAAACCTGGAAGAAGCCTAGCATGTTCCCCTCTTCCGCAACCCTGGCACTGGTGTTACGTACCAATCAACATCATGAGAGATCACGTTCGCATCCTCGGCGCGTGCTTCATCGTCTACAGTGCCATCATTGTCCTGCTCGGTGTAGGGATCGGCAGCATCGTCCTTTTCGGTGGTGCGATCTCGGGTGACCGCGAAGCGATCCTCATCACAGGCGCGGTCGGCGCCGCCATCGCCAGCTTTCTCATCCTGATCTCGCTGCCGGGGATGCTGGCCGGCATCGGCCTTTTGAAGATGCAGCCGTGGGCGCGCATCGTCGCCATCATCGTCGGCGTACTGCATATCCTCAGCTTTCCGCTTGGCACGGCGCTCGGCATCTACACCCTCTGGGTACTGCTGAATGTGGAGACCGAAGCGCTGTTTCGCGGTCAGCAGGTGGCGGTGGCGTAAGGCAGCACCGTCCGCTGTTTGCAGAACCCTTCTCCGCGAGCTGTGGAGAATGCAGGTTTCCTGGCGATCGGGGAGTTTTTTTGGCTCGGAAAGCGTAAGCTGTATCGACGCTCGACCTCGCCGTCGAGCGTCAGCCCCCACTTCTTCGGGTCGGGCGTGCGAGGGATCCTGTGACTGCGGACGAGGAAAAAACTCGTTCGGCGTCACGTAGTTGGTCAGCAGCTCGAGCGGCGTCTCCCCAATACCTCATACCCATTCGAGGGGAAGGAACCTTCTCTCCGTCCGGGTGCATCGAGGGATACGCATGAAGGTTTATCTCACAGCGAATGAATGACTTGATCACAAAGAGCGAAGAACTGGTCCGGCTTTTGCCCCTGGCCGCTCTCATGAAGCTGAAACACCGCGCCACGGACTCCACATGGACGCCTCCGCGACACTTTCGCGAGATCTGCTCCTGTCAGCGGCACGCGCGCCGCGAACGCTCTCTCTTTCGGCGGGCTCTCCGCGGTGCGAAACGGCGCGGTGTCGCGTTGCTCGTCACCGTCCCGCTCGCGTTCGGCGCCATCGGCATGGAAGCGATGAACATCTCGCTGCCCGCGTTCGCGCAACAGGCCATCGAGATGAGCGGGGGCAGCCGTCCTTTTAAGGTATTCACGACGACGAAGATTCGCGAGGCGTTTCAGAATCCGAAGCAGACGCCGGTGACGCTCACTCTGGACGCTGCCAAGGAGGAGTTCTTCAGAACAGAGGTGCCCTACGGCTCGATCATCTACCGCGAAGCGCTAAGGAACGAGTTGGCCCCGGAGCTCATTGCCGCCGTCGTCGAGTCTGAGTCAGACTTTCGCGCGGGTCTGGTCTCGAACAA
>DATLWH010000369.1:0-3385 GCA_035576505.1 Thermoanaerobaculia bacterium
CCTACGCCCGTTATCAATTACCGTCCTCCCGAGCGCCGGTCGGACTAGAGAGTCCGACCTACGTTGTTCGGGCCTACCAACCATGCCAATCCTCTGCACCGTCCGCACCTGTCACGAACCGCTCACGCGCGACGAAGGGCGCCTCGTCTGCCCGCGCGGACATTCGTTCGATGTCGCCCGCAGCGGCTACATCAATCTGCTGCAGCCGCAGGAGCGGCGGTCGAAACAGCCAGGGGATGCAGCGGAGGCGGTCGCGGCCCGGCGGCGATTGCACGATCGCGGCGTGACCGCGCCGCTGCTCGATGCGATCGCGGAGATGGTCATCGTCGCGGGCGGTGACGACGTCCTCGATGCCGGCTGCGGCGATGGCTTCTATCTCGGCTCGCTCGCGAGCAGAAGCGGCTGTTCGGCACATGGGATCGACATCTCCATCCCTGCCATCGATGCCGCCGCGCGGCGCTATCCCGATTGCGAGTGGATCGTCGGCAACGCTGACCGCTTCGTGCCGTACGCCGATGCGACGTTCACGCGCGTTCTCTCCATCACGGCGCGGATGAACAGCAGCGAGTTCCGGCGCGTCCTCCGCGGCGACGGCAGGCTCCTCGTAGCCGTTCCCGCTCCCGACGACCTCGTCGAGCTCCGCGGCACCGGACGCGATCGCGTGGCGCGCACGGTCGAAACGTTTAGGAACGACTTCGCGCTGATCGGCCAACGCCGCGCGACGACGGCGGCCGATCTCGACCGCGACGCCGTCCACGATATCCTCCTCTCCATCTACCGGCCGCGGCCAATCGAGAAGGTCAACGCCATGCGGGTCACGTTCAGCCTCGATCTCCTTCTCTTTGTGAAACGTGAAGGGTAAAAACGGCCGCCCTCTTTCCCTCTTCACTTTTCACTCTTCACTCTTCACTCTTCACCCTTCACTCGTCACTCGTCACTCTTCACCCTTCACTCTTCACTCTTCGTTACAATCCGCCGCCCGATGTCCACCCCGTATTTTTCCGTCGTCATCCCGACCTACAAGCGCCTGCCGATGCTGCTGCGGGTGCTCGATGCGCTCGAAGCGCAGGACGGCGCGCCGGAGTTCGAGCTGATCGTGATCGATGACGGATCGGGGGATGGGACAGCCGAAGTGATGCGCGAACGGCAGGCGAAACGGTACGCACTCACCTTCCGTTCGCAATCGAATGCGGGGCCCGGACGGGCGCGCAATCACGGCGTCGGGCTCGCCGCAGGGCGCTACATCCTCTTCATCGGCGACGACACCGTTCCGGAACGCCGCTTCCTGGCCGAGCACGCCCGCATCCACCGCGACACCGGCGACAACCCGCTCACGGCATGCCTCGGCTACACCGGCTGGCCCTCCGGCGAGCGCGTCACCGCCTTCATGGACTTCATCAACGACTATGGTCTTCAGTTCGGCTACAAGCTGATCCACGACGGCGAGATCGTTCCGTTCAACTTTTTCTACACCTCGAACATCTCGATTGACCGCCAGCTCCTCGGCACCGATCCGTTCGACACGACCTTTCCCGCGGCAGCGTGGGAAGACATCGAGCTCGCCTTCCGCCTCGACGCGCGCGGCCTGAAGATCCACTACAACGCGCACGCCGTCACCCGCCACTACCACCCGATGACCGTCGACTCCTTCGCACGCCGCCAGTACACCGTCGGCCACTCCGGCGCGATCTTCTACCGCAAGCACCCCGAGCTGGCCGGCTTCCTCGGAGTCCACGAGTTGGAGACCCGCCCCCTCGCCGACGACCGCCGCCTGGCCCACCTCCGCCGCCGCGCCCGCCTCGGCGAACGCTTCCGCGTCCTGGCAACGAACCGGATCTTTGAGACGCTGATGCGCGAGCACTATTTGCGGGGGTTGAGGGATGGGTTGCGTGAGCTGAGTCTGTCGTGAGGGGATAGAGTTGCGACGCCTATGTTCATCACATTCGAAGGCATCGAGGGATCCGGCAAGTCGACGCAACTGCGGCGGGTGGCGGAGCGGTTGACCGGGGCCGTCGTCACCAAAGAGCCTGGCGGCACACCGCTGGCGGACCGGATCAGGGCCATTCTGCTCGACAGCGCGAATCGGATCGATCCGATGGCGGAGGTTCTGCTCTTTGCCGCCTCGCGGAGGCAGAATGTGGTCGAAGTCATCCGGCCGGCGCTGCAGCTGGGGTTGACGGTGCTGTGTGACCGTTTCACCGACGCCACGCTTGCCTATCAGGGCTTCGGCAGGCTCCTCAACCTCGACCAGTTGCGCACGCTCAACGCCTGGGCCACCGATTCGCTCATCCCCGACCTGACCCTCCTCTTCGATCTGCCGGAAGAGGTGGGGCTTTCGCGGGCGCGCTCGCGCAACGCCGAGGCGGTGCAGGATGAGGGGCGATTCGAGGCTGAGGATCTGCGATTCCATCGACGCGTACGGGAGGGATATCTCACCCTCGCCGTCGCCGAGCCGTCACGCTTCGCCATCATCGAGGCCGCCGGCGATGCCGATGACGTCTATGCGCGCGTCGAGGCGGAGATTGCTGCACGGAGAAAGGCGGAGGTGCCGCGGTGAGCGCGACTGCCGAACTGCTGCTCGAGACGGCCCGACGGGGAGAGTTGCACCACGCCATCCTCTGTCACGGCCCGTCCTCGGCAACGCTGCGCGAGGTTGCCGTCGGCATCGCCAAAACGCTCAACTGCCTCAACCGGACGGACGGCGACGACTGCACGGCCTGCCAGCGCATCGAGCGGCGGATGCATCCCGACGTTCATTTCATCGAAGTGGGCGGCGAGCGGAAGATGATCAGCGTCGAGCAGATCCGCGAGATCGTCGCCGCGGCAACGCTGCGGCCCTACGAGGGGCGCAACAAAGTGTTCATCATCGATCCGGCCAGCGCGCTCAGCGTGGGCGGTTCGAACTCGCTGCTCAAGACGCTGGAGGAGCCGGCCAGCGACACGACCTTCATCCTGCTGACGCGATCGCCCGACCTTCTGCTTCCGACGATCCGTTCCCGCTGCCAGATGATCTTCGTCGGCGGTGAGGTCGAATCGAATGACGCCCTGGCCGCGTCGATCGTGGCCGCTTTGACGCGTTTCTCCGACGAGCGCGACACCGCCGCGCTTCTCAGCGTGGCCTCGCTGGTAGCTTCGCAGGAAGAGGTGAGCGACGCCATCGCTCTTCTCGGCAAGATTCTCTGCGACGCCGTGGCGGGCCGGGTGCCGCTCTCGATCGAGCGCGAGAAGCTCCTCGCCGCCGCCGACGCCACGACCGCGGCCATCCGCTGGCTGACCGTCAACGCTGACCCTCGTATGTTGGTGGAGCAGGCGTTGGCGGAGCTGGTGGGTTGAGGTTGCTGGATTACGACTCTCCGTAACCGGTTACAAAAAAAGCCGGCCCCGC
>DATLWH010000370.1:0-2496 GCA_035576505.1 Thermoanaerobaculia bacterium
GTGGCGTCGAATATGAGTCTGGGCGGGAACACCGATCTCGCGCCGTTCTACGGGAGCGGGAAAGCCATCCAGCCAACGTATGTCGAGACACTGCCGAACGGGATGAAGATCGGCTTCATCGGCCTGATGGGCGAGTCGGCGGCAATCGATGCGCCGGCGTCGGCGCCTGTGACATTCGCTCCGCTCTCTTCGAGTTACGCGGCAATTCAGGCCATGGTCGACGATCTCCGGAAGAACCAGGGCGCGCAGATCGTGATCGCGCTCTCTCACTCCGGGACCGATTCCAGCGGCAACTCCGGCGAAGACGTCGCTCTGGCGTCGCACGTCGGCGGAATCGACGTGCTGGCCTCGGGGCACACGCACACGCCGCTCTCGACAGCGCACGCGGTGACGAACGGAACATGGACCACGCAACTGATCGACGCAGGCGCCTTCGGCACGAATGTGGCGCGCCTCGATCTCCGTGTTCAAAGGACGGCCACGGGGACAGTGACGGGGACGACTGCCGCCAACTTCAACAACGTCTCGATGACGGACGCGAATCTAACCGCGATTCACGCCGGGCTGAAATCTGATCCTGCCACGACCGCTCTCGTCTCGGCCACCGATCAACAGCTCAACAGCACGCTAGCGCCTCTGCTGTCGCAGTTCTTTGCCGACTTCAGCGCCACGAACCTGGGAAAGGGAATCTACCATCCCGCCGGCGCCGCCACGCAGGACATGGTGCCGAACGACATCAATCCCGTCCTCTCGCCCAACGGCCTCGGGAACCTCGCCGCTGATTCGGTGCGCAACGTTCCGAACGCGGTGATCGCGCAGACGCTGGCGGCCGTGGGAGGGAACCCGGCCAACCTGCCCGGTTACGACTTCACGCCGTATCAGCTCGCCGTCGTCGGCACCGGCGTCATCCGCGCCACTCTGCCGGCGAAAGTGCCGCTGACGTTTGCCGATATCTACAGCGTCCTGCCGCTCGGGATCTCGCCAGACTCGACGCAGCTTCTTCCGGTCGGGTATCCACTGATCTCAACCTATCTCGATCCTGCAGACGTGAAGAAGATCGCGGCACTCCAGCTCATTGGTCAGAGCAACCTGGTCTCATCTTCGTACTATCTCAACATCTCGGGCATCCAATACACGCTGAACGCGCCCGCGGCGTACACCTACTTCAAGTACGCCACGGCCGCGGCGGTGCTCAGCATTGCCAACGCGAAGGCTACCGGCGGTTCTGCCGCGGCGGGACAGGCAGTCGGCGCGCTGTTCAACATGGGCTACGACCAGGGCGCTGGACTGCTGGCATTGAGCAAGGCCGGGAATCCATACGCCACGGCGATGGTGAAGCTCAACGACGCCAGTCCCGATGCATCGCAGTCCGCTGCAGACCTCAAGGCCCTCGCGGACGTCGGATACGCGGCGATCTACGGCACCGGATCGGTCAGCGCTCTGGTGGCCTCGAAGGCGGTCGCCGCGATCGATACCGTCTCGGCATTCGGTCCGGGCGACACTCGGAACACCGGAACGGCCACGACGCTGAGCGCGACGGCGCGGGTCCGCGGCGCGGTCGACCTGTACGCGGTTCTCCTGCTCAACGCAGTCGAATCGCAATATGGAATCAAGATTACGCCGTATCAGTCGGCGAGCGGTTCGACTGTTCTGTCATCGAGCAACCTGGCTGCCGTGCTCGCGAACCGTATCAACGCGACGCCGGCGTCTCCGACGATCACGGAGCTGAAGGAATGGATGGCGTTGCTGTCGAACGTCGGCACCGCGTTGGGCGGCTCCATCGGACCTGAGTACGCCTCGACGCCGGTCTTCACGCAGTTCCCGGCTGCCGGCAGCGCGGTACAAACCCGCAATGCCAGCTACCCGCTCGCCTCGATCGGCCAGCTCGTCGGAACGCTGTCCTCCCTGCAACAGGCCCCGTAAGAAGCCCGAGCGCTTCGCCGGCGCAGTGTGGTGAATGAAACTAGCGGGGCGAACGAAGCCCCCACCCTACCTCGGGTAAGCTGCGGCTCCTATGTCCCGGCCCCTGCGCATCATCCATCTCACGGCTGCCGTCGATGGGGCTCCGTGGATGATCGGGATGGCGCGGGAGCAGCGGCGGAGAGGGCATGAGGTTGCCATCGTCCTCCCCTCGCGCAACGGCAGCATCGTGCCGGCGCTGGAGGCCGAGGGGATTCCGTACCATCTTGCGCCGTGCGATGCGCTCGGCGTCGGGAGCCATTTCGGGCGGGCGCGGGTGATCCTCACCCTCGTGCGGCTTCTGCGCCGGCTGCGGCCGGACGTCATTCATAGTCACATCATCAACTCCGTGGTCACGGCGCGCATCGCGGCGTGGATTGCAGACGTGCCCATCCGCCTCGGAGCGAACGCCGGGCCGCTCACCCTCGAGTCGGAACTGCTGCGGCCCGCGGAAGTAGGCACCGCGGTATTCGACACGCGCACGATTGCATCGTGCTCCTACACGCTCGAGCTCTTCGCCCGCTACGGCATCCCCCC
>DATLWH010000371.1:0-6358 GCA_035576505.1 Thermoanaerobaculia bacterium
CTCGAAGAAGGTGTGATGCCGGGCCGTGCGGCCGACGTTCTCGAGATCGTTGTGCTTGCCACCGGCGCGAACACACTTCTGCGAGGTCGTGGCCCGCGTGTAGTCGCGCGGCTCGCGCCCGAGGAAGACGTCTTTGAACTGGTTCATGCCGGCGTTCGTGAAGAGGAGCGTCGGATCGCCCGCCGGAACGAGCGAGGAGCTGGGCACGCGGCGGTGCCGGTTCTTCTCGAAGTACTTGAGAAACTGTTCGCGGATCTGGTTGGTGGTGAGCAACGTTTGGACTCTCCTCGAAAGCGCGGATCGTAACAGCCGTGCCGGGGAGTGTCATCCCGGGGGTTGCTGAGTTGCTTGGTTGCTGGGGTCTCGCAGTATCGCGGTCGCGCGGGCTCGCGGTTCTGCCTTGCTAAGCTGCTCGTTCGCTTCGTTCACCGCGCGACCTCGAAACCGCGGAAACCACGCGACCCTGCAACCAATCAACTCAGTAACCGCGCAGATACTTCTCCCGCAACGTTCTCAGATGGTGCAGCTCGTGGCCGGCGACGTGGAAGGCCAGCCCGCGCACGGAGGCTTCGTAGCCGTTGACGTTCCCGCGCCTCGCCCACTCTCCGGCGGTCAGCGGCTCGAACAGAGCGAGCGTGGCCGCGCGGACAACGCGATACTCGGCGATGAGGCCGGCCAGCGGGCGTGACTCGAAATCGGTCGCCGCGACGTAGTCGTTCTCCTCGAATCCCGGCAGCGGCCGCGCGTCCCCGCGCGCAACGCAGAGGGCGCGATAGGCAAAGATCCGCTCGTCGTCGATGAGATGGCCGATCACTTCCTTCACCGTCCACTTGCCCGGCGCATACCGGCGCGCGCGGATGGCCTCCTCGTCGAGCGACGCGAGCAGCGCCGCCACTTCCTTCCCTTGCGCCGCGAGCGCTCCGACGGCGTCGTCACCCATCACATAGTCGATGTCGGCTCTCGCGTAAGAGGCAAACTCATCGTCGGCGGGACGGCCACTGACCATCATTCGGCTCTTTCAAGACCAAGCTAACATTGACTGGGCCGGAGTCTCGCAAACTTACGGTGATAGCGCCGCTACACGGGCGTCGCTATCCGGAGGTCGTTACCCAGTAGCGGCAAGGGTACGACACTGCGCGCGTTCTGACGAGCCGCATATTCGAACTCACGCATCAGTTCGGGAGATGCCGTTGCCAACGGCACATACCAGCCGTCTCGCTTGACGGCGATTCGGCTGGCGAGCGCTTCCGCCATGTCGTCCACTCGGGTGGATGCGGGCGATCCCGTCACTGCCGCCATCGCCTGGTCGCGCGTCAGGAATCGGATCTGTGGCAGCCCCGGAAGACCCCGCGAATCCAGCAACAGGAAGTGCTCGCCCGTCACGCGAATCACTTGGAGAGAGGGAGTCGCCTCGCCTTCCGCCTGCCAGGCGGCACGCCAGCGGTCCACTTCTTCTTCCAATTGCCGAATGAGGTCGGTGTCGTATTTGGAGTCGCTCTCATAGTCGCCGTAGAAATGATAGGCAATCTCTTCCACTCGGGCGTGTGCGGGCAGAGCCGCGGCATAGCTTGGGAGTGCACGTACATTCCTAATCCCGTATCTGGCGGAGGCGAAATGATAAGGACTGAAACGGTCGATGCTGAGGTGACAGACCCCCTCGGGTGGCTTCAAATGGCGAATGAGCGGCAAGAGCTCCAGCGTCTCGCGATACCACTCCGCACGGTCGCCAGGAAACGCATAAAGCAGATTCCAGCTCACGTCCATGTCAACCGCTCGGCAGTACCGCAAGAGTGCCACGTTTTGTCGCGTCGTAACGCCTTTGTCCATCAGTCTGAGCAAGTCGCTCGAAAGTGCCTCGATCCCCGGCTGCATCCGCGCCACGCCGGCGGCCTTGAGTGCCATCACCTGCTCCAGTGACAGATTCGCCTTCTGTTCATAGAACAAGTGCAGGTCCGGAACTTCCGACCCGAGGCGTGGAATTAGTGAACGAAAATACTGATAGGGCATGATGTTATCCACCATGCAGAAACGCCGGCTTCCTAAGGTATCAATAAGAGACCTGAGTTCCGTGATCACCCGATCAGCGGATTTCTCGCGAAACTGCATTCCACCGCCGTTGATGCCGCAGAACGTGCAATGATGTTTCTGCCCCCACCAACAGCCGCGACTGCTCTCGTAAGGTATCCAGACGGTGTCGTCGGCGGTATATGGGCTGTCGGGTAGAAAGCGCTGCCGCTGATCGAAATACTCGGCGAAGTCCGGCGTTGGAAGAGAATCCAGGTCGACGCATGGCGTTCCCACAAACACCCTCTCGGCCGGCAACTGCGCTCCACCGCTACGAACCTCCCGGAGAAATTGAGGGAAGGTTACTTCGCTCTCCCCGGAAAAGATGTAGTCGACAGCAGTCCCGAGCGCGAGCACGGCGCCTGCCATCTCGCCCTCGCAGTTTGCGCCGCCCAGAATCGTGATCACGGTTGGCTTTGCCGCCTTGACGCGTTTCAGGATCGCCATGCTGGCCGATGTCTGCTCGAACGTGCTCGAGCACCCAATCACGGGAAAACTTCCACTCCTGATGATGTCGTCCACAAGCTGGTCGCACCACGCAGGAACCTCTGCTTCCAGGCGTCGAAAAATGTCGGGATCAAGTTGTACCTGTGACGAGAGATCGCCAAGCGCGACCTTGACCGCCGGGTCGTCGCGCCCGAATGATGGAAGTCCGTAAGCTGCTGCCGCAAAGAACCGCTCGCCCAGCAGCGAGGTGGTATCGCCAAAACAAATGCCCTCGTAGTTCGAGTCCCCGATGTGGCGGGCGAATGCGAGATTCGCGTAGAGCACACTCACGCGAAATCCAGCTTGTCGAGCACAAGCCTGCAGCGTGTGCGCCGCGAGCGAGGGACGATCCACGCCGGCAAAAGGCGGAACGATAATGAGCGCATCTGCTCCGCCCGCAAGCGAAGGGACATCCAACGTAGGTTCCATGTTGACCCCGCGTTACGGAATTCGATACCGCACTCCGCAACGTGTTTCCGCTAGGCGGTGTTAGGAGGAGGCCCTTGGTCGATAATCACTCTGATGCCGATGCTGATCCTGATAGGACGGGCCGCCGTACCGCCTCTGGCAATCGGAGCGGGGGTGGTCGCCTTTGCGACATCAGCCTTCAACTGTGTCCCCTCGGCAGCAGTGAGTGTCACGCCCTCGCCTTGCAGGAACTTTACGGGGTCCTTCGTGAACTTGCTGCGAAGGGTCGCGTCGGAATTGAGGCGCGTTTCGAGATCCTTGAGATTGGTAGCCATTCTCGTTCCTTTCCCGGCGAGTCTGGACACAACCACCGCGGCAACGAGGGAGACACGCCTTTTTTGATATTTCACCGGAAAAACGATCGGTTGTCAAGCCACCCGTGCATAGAAGCATATCTGTGTAATAGAAATAGATTAATTCTGGAAAGCAGGGCTTCGTCGTCCATGGATCAGCGCGTTTGACTTGCTACTCAGATACGCCCGACCGCCGTTCGAACGCGAGCGTAGCGCAGGCTACGCCATCAACTCGCGCACCACGTCCATGGCCATGCCGCTGTCGTATCCCTGCCGGAAGAGATAGGCGACCAGCTTCTCGCGGATCAGCGCGTCGTCGTCGCGTCGCCGGAGGACGGCCAGACGCTTCCGCGCGGAAACGAGGGCGGCGGCGCGCTCGTCGTGATCCGGGAGACTCTCGTCCAGTGCGCGGGCGATCGTCTCGCCTTCCACGCCGGCCGCGGCCAGCTCCCGCTTGATGCGCAGCAGGCCGATGCCCTTGCGTACGCGCGTCCGCACATAGCCGGCGGCGAAGCGGTCATCATCGAGCCACTTCTCGCGGCGCAGACGGTCGATGGTTGCCTCGATGACGTCGCGCGCGAACTCCTTCATCTCCAGCTTCCGCCGCAGTTCCCCCTCGCTGTTGAAGCGATGGTTGAGGATGCGCATCGCCGCGACTTGGCAACGTTCGAGGTCGTCCGGCACGAGATCAATCATTCAACCACAGAGACACGGAGAACAGAGAGACACTCTCAGTGCTCTCTGCGCCTCAGTGGTGAAATGGCGGCTACACCGTGTTCGAGAAGTCGAACGGCGACTCGTCCGCGAACGGATCGCTGTCACCGGACACGGTCAGCTTCGATTCCATTTCCTCCCGTGACATATCCGAGGTCGACTGGATGCCCGACAGCTTGAGGCGGAACTCGTCCGGATTCGACGCGCGGCGCAGCGCCTCGTCGAGCGTGATGAGCCCGTTCTTGTAGAGGAGGTAAAGCGACTGATCGAAGGTCTGCATCCCGTACTGCGACGTGCCCTGGCTGATGGCGTCTTTGATCAGCTTGGTCTTCTCTTTGTTCTCGATGCAGTCGCGGATATACGCGGTCGAGATCATGACCTCGGCCGCGGGAACGCGCCCGAGGCCGTCCGCGCGCGGGAGCAGGCGCAGAGAGACGACCGCCTTGAGCACGGCGGCAAGCTGCAGGCGGATCTGCTTCTGCTGGTGCGGCGGAAAGACCGAGATGATGCGGTTGATGGTCTCGGTGGCATCCATCGTGTGCAGCGTCGACAGCACGAGATGGCCGGTCTCGGCGGCGGTGAGCGCCGTCTCGATCGTCTCGTAATCGCGCATTTCGCCGACCAGGATGACGTCCGGGTCCTGACGCAGAGCCGAGCGCAGCGCCTGCGAGAACGACTTGGTGTCGACCTCGATCTCACGCTGATTGACGATCGATTTCTTGTCGCGGTGAAGAAACTCGATCGGATCCTCGACCGTCATGATGTGCTCGGTGCGGTGGGCGTTGATGTAGTCGATCATCGCCGCCAGCGTCGTCGACTTGCCGGAGCCGGTCGTCCCCGTGCATAGGATCAGGCCGCGCCGCTCCTCGCAGATCTTTTCCAGGATGACCGGGAGCATCAGCTCGCGGATGGAGAGGATCTTCACCGGGATGACGCGCAGGACCATGCCCACCGTGCCGCGCTGCTGAAAAATGTTGCAGCGGAAGCGCCCCAGGCCGGGCACCGAGTAGGCGATGTCGATCTCGTAGTTATTCTTGAACTTCTCCTTCTGGCGGGAAGACATGATCGAGAAGGCCATGGCGATCGTGTCTTCCTGCATCAGCCGCTTGAGCTCGACGAGCGGAACCAGCTCTCCGTCGACACGGATCACCGGGTGAGAGCCGACTTTGATGTGGAGATCCGAGGCGCGGCGCTCGGCGGCAATTTTCAGCAGGTCGTTGATATGCACGGGAGTCTCCTCGGAAAACGGGTATTTTACGTCAACCCTCTTACAATCGCCCGTCCATGACCGTTACCGAGCACGACGACCTCTCCCTGCGCTACGTCCTCAGCGTGCCCAGCCGCAAACCGGACGAGGCGGAAATGCCGCTCGTGATGGTCATGCACGGCCGCGGGGCCGATGCCAACGACCTGGCCGACCTGGCGCCGATGATCGACGGCGGATACCGCTTCGTCTTTCCGAACGCGGCCAAGGCGTTCGAACCGATGCCCGGTTACTCGATCGGCTGGTCGTGGTTCGACGGCTGGCCTCCGGAAGGCGACTCCGTCGTGCAGTCGCGCACGAAACTGCTCGCGCTCATCGACAAGCTCGTGAAGCGCTACCCAACCCCCGAGGGAAAGCTCGTCATCACCGGCTTCTCACAGGGAGGCATGATGGCGATCGATGTCGGGTTTCGCACGGCGCAGAAAGTTGCGGGGATCGTGGTCATGAGCGGCGCGATCCATGAGGCCGACATGCCCGACCTGCGTGCGCGGCGCGAGCTGCCGGTGTTGCTCATCCACGGCACGCAGGACGACAAGGTCCCCGTCCTGTCGGCGCGCCGCACGCGGCACGTTCTCGAGGAGCACGGTCTCAAACCGGAGTATCACGAGTTTCCGATGGCACACCAGGTGACGGCGGAGTCGATGGAAGTCGTGCGCGCATTTCTCCGGCGAGTGTTGAGTACGCGGGTGTCGGGAGTCGGGGGTCGGGAGTCGCAGCGAACGTAGATGCTTACCACCCCGACCCCCTCCACAGCCTAGAAGCCTGCGCGGCAGAAAGACGTGCCGCCTAGATCCACAACGCGGCAAGCTCGATGTCAACCGCTTCGAAGGGCTCGGCGTGCACGACGTCATCGCCGCCATAGTTGCCGGCAACGACCCAACGATCATTTTCGAGCCGCAGGACCTCCAGCGTTCGATCAACCGGATCGATCAGCCACACATGCTGGACCCTTTGCTCTTTGTATATTGGGACTACTCGCTCGCGCATGTCTCGAGCCGGGACGTGGCGAGGTGTACAGCTCTCCGTCGATCAACTCGGCGACGAGGTGATCCGGGACCTTCAACAGGTC
>DATLWH010000372.1:0-2345 GCA_035576505.1 Thermoanaerobaculia bacterium
TACATCCTCGTGGCCCCTTCCGGATGCGTAACGATCTCGTTCTCATCGGCATTGAGCACCGCTTCGCGGAATCGCCAGACGCCGCTCTTGTCGATGGTGCGGCGGCTGGAGAGACGCGCGTCGAAAGTTGCGCGGTCGGGCATCTCGCTGCGTTCGACCGTCAGCAACTCGCCGCAGTCGCACGTGTACCGCACTTCAGACAGATCGAAGCGCCGTCCGCAGCCGATGCACGCAAGCCACTCGCTCATAGAGCACGTACTCCCCGCCTCGCGATCGGCGACACGCTCGCGGTCGAACGTACCTGACCAAACGCCGCCTGCATGGCGTCGGCGACACGCCGTGCTACCGCGTCATCCTGGCAAATGGCCACCAGAGTCGGGCCGGAGCCGCTGATCGTGCAGGCGAATGCGCCGGCGTCCGTTGCCGCGCGCTTCACGGCGTTGAAGTGCGGAATGAGCGCGGCACGCCGTGGCTCGGCATAGCGGTCGTCGAGCGCGCGCCGCAACAGCTCGCCGTCACCGCTTGCGAAGGCGTGAACCACTCCGGCGGTGTTCGCCATCTGCTGCACCCACACGGCGCGGCCGGATGTCGACGGCAGCACCTCGCGTGCGGCCTTCGTCTCGATGCGCACGTCAGGCGTCACCAGGGCCAGACGCCAGTCCGCTGCGATGGTCAACGGGACGATGTCGATGGGCCGCACGGAACGTGAGAGCGCCAGGCCGCCAAGGATCGATGAAGCGATGTTGTCGAGATGCTCCCCCGCCACCGTCATCTCACCCACCAGTGCCGCCGCGGCGAGATCGATCGGCGTCGGGTCCGATCCCATGGCCAGCGCGGCCGCGAAGGCGCCGGCCACGCTGCTGGCGGCGCTGCCACCGAGGCCGCCGGAAAGGGGAAGACCCTTGTCGATCGTCATGACCGGGTTGCGCGCGTCGCCGTGCGCGCGAAGCCAAGCCATCGCCGCGATCGCCGCGGCGTTTCGCTGGGGATCGAGAGGCACCAGCGCGGCGTCGACACCGGTGATGCGGTCGATGCGCGCGTCGCCGTCGGTCAGCTCCACGGTCACACGGTCGCCGAGCGCTTCGATGGCCAGTCCGAGGACGTCGAAGCCTGGGCCGACGTTCCCGATCGATCCGGGAGCGAACGCGGTCACTTTCATCGAGGATGCCTCCGCCGCTCCTCCATGGCGATGGCCACGATGTCGTTGAGGACTCCGGCCGCCGTCACCGTCGCGCCGGCGCCAGGTCCGGTGACGACGAGCGGATTGGTCTTGTAGCGCTTCGAATAGATGGCCACCTGGTTGTCGGTGCCGCGGAGGTGCGCGAGCGGAGAAGTTTCCGGCACCGCCTCGATGCCGACCGAGATCGAGCGCCGGCGGATCTTGGCGACATAGCGGAGAACCTTCCCCCCTCGCCGTGCGCGCTCGACGCGCTCACGATAGGCGTCGTCGAGACCGCCCAGGCTGGCGATGAAGGCGCGCGCATCGGTGTGGCCGCCGTCATCGCGGAAGAGCGGCTCGAGCTTGATCTGGTCCGGCTCGGCGCGATAGCCGAGAGTGCGCGCCAGGATCAGCGCTTTGCGCGCCACGTCTTTGCCGGAGAGGTCGTCGCGCGGATCGGGCTCCGTATATCCGAGCTCCCAGGCCCGTTTGACGGCCTCGGAGAAGGCTACGCCGTCTTCCAGCGCCGTCATGAGGAAGCCGAGCGTGCCGGAGAAACAGCCGAGGATCATCTCGATCTTGTCGCCCGCCTCCTGCAGCTTCGCGATCGTATCGAGCACCGGCAGCCCCGCGCCGGCGGTGGCCTCGTAGCGGATCGATAACCCTCGCTCCTTTGCCGTCGCCATCAGGCGGTCGAATTCGATCTGCGGCCCCGCCAGCGGTTTCTTGTTCGCGCAGACGACGTGGAAGCCGTGCTCGAGCGCCTCCTGCAGCAGCGGCGCCGTCTCTTCCGACGTGAGATCGACCAGAACAGGGCGGTACGACGGCAGCATCCACAACTCGTCGCGCATCATCGATTCGAGCTCGCGCAGTGTCAGGGACGAGCCGCGCTCGAAGAGACGCGACCCCGATGCCTTCTGCTTCGCGAATCGCTGCAGCGCGGCGGGGCTGAAACCGTGGTCGTCGATCCGGATGCCCGAGCGATCGGCCACGGCCACGACTTTCAGATCGATGCCGAGGTCGCGGCGCAGGTGCGGCTGCTGGGCGATGAGCTGACGCGCCAGCTCGCGCCCGATCTGACCGAGGCCGAGCAGCGTGAGTTTCGCCTCGCGGCTGATCGTATCGGCGAGCGGGCGGATCTTGTGGAGCTGGTATTCCGAGTGAAGCGCCAGCAGTGCCCGCGTGG
>DATLWH010000373.1:0-4944 GCA_035576505.1 Thermoanaerobaculia bacterium
GCTCGCCTGCCACATCGACCGACGCCGCCGGCGGCGTTGCGGTAGCGGCGATGCGCGCGCGCAGCGATCCGGACACGAGATTTTCGATCGACGGCGGCAGGTGCAGGTACGGATGCGCAGCGTAGAAGCGCATCGTCAGCAACCACCGCTCGCCGACGTAATAATCACTCCCGCTCGCCGACTGGTTCGTGGCCATCGCCAGCCAGACGAAGATGTTCAGGCCGATGATGATGTACGAAATCCAGGCATGGCGGCGAATGACACCGTCATCGCGGCCGATCGGCAACAGGATCATGGATGCGGTAAGTCTAAGGCAATCCGGAAGGTGTTAAAAGAGCGTTCGGCCTGTCACCCGGGCCTCGAGCGCGAGCAGCCGCTTCTTGACATCGATTCCTCCGCCGAAGCCTGTCATGGAGCCGCTTGATCCAATGACACGGTGACAGGGGATGACGATGGGAATCGGGTTCGCGCCGTTGGCCGCCCCGACCGCGCGCACCGCGGCCGGCTTGCCGATCTGCCTGGCGATTGTGGAGTACGTTGTCGTTTCGCCGTACGGAATCTCGAGCAGCGCCCGCCAGACGGTCTGCTGAAACTCCGTGCCGCGCGGTGCCAGCGGTAGATCGAACGCCTTCAAGGTACCGGCAAAATAGGCGTGCAACTGGTCCGCTGCGGCGCGGAGCGCTTCGTCATCGCGAATCCATTCAGGTCGTGGCGTTGCGCCGGCGAAGTGCGTTTCCAGGATGGCAGCGCCGTCACCGGCCACGAGCAGCGCACCGATCGGTGTCTCGACGAAGGTGTAGATCACCCGAGGCTTCTCCACAGCAGCATCGTCGCATAGGCCCGGTACGGCCGCCACGCCTCCGCCCGCTTGAGGAGCTCGCGGTCGCTGGTCGTGCCGGCGGCTTTGCGGATGCCGAGGTCGCTGTGAGGGAAAGCGTCTGGCTCGCGGAGAGCCCGCATGGCGATGTAGTGCGCCGTCCAGGGGCCGATCCCGGGCAAGGCCGTGAGCCGCGCGATCGACTCTTCGAGCGTTGCGCCGCGTTCGAATGAAAACTCGCCGCGCGCCACCGCACGGGCCAGGCCGCGGATGGAATTCCAGCGCGCCTGCGGCATTCCCGGGTTCGTTCGTGCGCGCATCAGCGACAGGGGAGCGATGCCGTGACGCGAGGCGATCCGTCCCATGATCGTCGTCGCCCCCGCTACGCTGATCTGCTGGCCGACCATGGCGCGAATGGCCATCTCGAACGGATCCCACGTCCCCGGCACGCGAATCCCGCGATGCGCCCGAACAAGGCGGCCGAGCATGGGGTCGCGTGCAAGGTGCTTCTCGATCGCAAGGATGTCGGCATCGAGATCGAACATCGTCCGCACGCGGTCAGCCTCCGAAGGGTCGCTGACGATTACGGCGTTGTTGACTGGGTCATGCGTTATACGCACGAGACCGCGTTCGTAAGTATCGGCGCTGACTACTTCTACGCCGGTGATCACGCGCGGACGGAAGAAGGCAAGGATCGCGTCCCAGTCATAGGGAGGGTTGTAGACAAGGGCAGTCACGGAGGCATTGTCACACCGCACAGACAAGGGTGTCTGTGCCACAAAAGCTGCTCCGATGTGGCACAGACACTCTTGTCTGTGCCAATGCCGCGTTAGCGGCAACAAGACGGTAGCCAGGGGTGCGAGCGTTTTTTGCGAGCACCCCTGGTAAAGAGAGGTAGTAGTTGGTGCCGCGCCAGCGGCACTGGAGTAATCGTGGACTCCATCCAGTGCCGCTGACGTGGCACGCTTTCGAGAGACGACGAGAGACCAGGGGTTGCTCGCAAAAAGCGCTCGCACCCCTGGCTACCTTCTTCACGCCGCTATCGCGGCGTTGGCACAGACACTCCTGTCTGTGCTGTGCTTCCGGTTACTCCACCGTCACGCTCTTTGCCAGATTCCGCGGCTGGTCGACGTCGCAGCCGCGGCGCAGCGCGATGTAATACGCCAGCAGCTGCGTCGGAATGACCGAGAGGATCGGTTGCAACGGCTCGATCGTCGAGGGGATCTCGATCACATCGTCGGCCAGCTTGCGGATGGCCTCGTCGCCTTCGTCGCAGATCACGATCAGCCTGCCGTCCCGCGCTTTCACTTCCTGCAGGTTGGAGACGACCTTCTCGTAGACCGGCGTGTGCGTGGCGATGGCCACCACCGGAAGGTTCTCGTCGATGAGCGCGATGGGCCCGTGTTTCATCTCCCCCGCCGGATACCCCTCGGCATGAATGTACGAGATCTCCTTGAGCTTCAGGGCTCCCTCCAGCGCGATCGGGTAGTGCACGCCACGGCCCAGGAAGAGGAAATCCTGCGACTTCGCGTACTTGTGCGCGAGGGCTTCGATGTTCTTCTCCTGCTTGGCCAGGAGGTCTTCGATCTTGTGAGGGATCGCGCTCATCTCGTGCATGGCCCTGCGGCGGTTGTCGAGCGTGTCGCCGCGGAGCTGGCGGATGTAGAGCGCGAGGAGATAGAAGGCCGTGAGCTGTGTCGTGAAGGCTTTCGTCGAGGCAACCCCGATCTCCGGTCCGGCGTTCGTGTAGATCACGCCGTCCGACATCCGTGTGGCCGCGGCGCCGATGACGTTGCAGATCGTGATGAGTTTTGCGCCGTGCCGTTTCGCTTCCTGCATCCCGGCGATCGTGTCGGCGGTCTCGCCAGACTGCGTGACCCCGATGACGAGCGTGCTCTCGTCGATGATCGGATTGCGATAGCGGTACTCCGACCCGTAATCGACCTCGATGGGGATGCGGGCCGCCTCCTCGAGCAGGAACTTCCCGACCAACCCCGCGTGCCAAGACGTGCCGCAGGCAACGATATGAACCTTTCGGATCCTGGACCAATCGTCCGATGAGAGCTGAAGGTCGTTGAAGAAGATCTCACCTGATTCCTCGAACATCCGGCCGGTGAACGTGTCACGAACGGCGCGCGACTGCTCGTGGATCTCCTTGAGCATGTAGTGCCGGTAGCCCTCCTTCTCGGCCATGACGGCATCCCAGAGAATGCGTTTCGGTTCGGCTTCGATCTTCCGGTCGCTCTGATCGAATACGGAGACGTTGTGCTGATCGACGACGGCATACTCGCCATCCTCGAGATAGATGACGTCGCGCGTGTAGGCAAGAAGAGGCGCGACGTCGGACGCGATGAAGTTCTCGTTTTCACCGATCCCGACCACGAGAGGAGGCCCCTGCTTCGCGGCGACGATCGTCCCCGGCTCGTTTCCGTCGATCATCACCAGGGCGTAGTGGCCTTCCAGCTCCTTGAGCGACTTCCTCACCGCATCGACGAACTTCGTTCCATCCTTCATGTTCTCTTCGATGATGTGAGCGACGACCTCGGTGTCCGTCTCGGTTTTGAACTCATGCCCGGCCTTCTGCAGGCGCTGCTTGATGGGGAGGAAGTTTTCGATGATGCCGTTGTGAATGACCACGACCTTTCCGCTGCAGTCGCGGTGCGGATGGGCGTTGTTCTCGTTCGGCTTGCCGTGGGTGGCCCAGCGCGTGTGGCCCATTCCGAACGTGCCGTGGAGAGGCCGGTTCTCCAGTTTGGACTCGAGATTCGAGAGCTTCCCCTCGGCGCGCACGACCTCGACGAGGTTGCCCTGGCCGTTGTTGCTCGAGACGATGGCAATGCCGGCGCTGTCGTAGCCGCGATATTCGAGCTTTTTCAGCCCGCCGATCAGCACCGGCACGACATCACGCGTCCCGACGTATCCGATGATTCCGCACATGAGGCTTCCTTGTCCGTTAGAATTCAGGGCTGGTGAGAAAACTTGCGGTGCTGCTCCTGTTCGCTGTCGTCGCTTGCGGCAAACGCGGCGATCCGCATCCGCCTGTGCCGGTCATCCCGAAAGCGACGACCGATCTTCTTGTAGCACAGCGCGGTCCCAAAGTTCTCCTGTCGTGGGGCTATCCATCTCTGACGACGGCGGGCAAGAGCATGACTGGCATCAAACGCGTCGTCGTCTGGCGCGCGGTCGAGGAGCCGCCGGCCCCGCAAACGCCGGGCAGTACCGATACGCCCATCCAGCTCTTCGCCAAAGTGCCCATTCTGCCGCCCGTCAAGTTCCTGAAGGTCCGAACCCGCGTTGACAGCATAGAAGGCGCCAACTTGCCCGCCGCGACGACCGGAGCGCGTCTGACGTACGAAGACACGCCACCGGCCCGCGGCAGCGACGGCCGGCCGGTCCGCGTCACCTACGCTGTGGTCACCCAGGGCACTTCGGCGAGCAGTGACCTCTCGAACCTCGTCTCCATCGTGCCGCTGGACGTGCCGGTTGCCCCGACCGGCCTGTCTGCAACCGCAAAGCGCGAGGGGGTCGTGCTGACGTGGGCCGCTCCCGGCACATCGATCGGCGGAGCAATGAGCCCGCCCATCGCCGGGTACAACGTCTATCGATTCCCGCACGGCCAGCCGGCAGACGAGTTCGCCACTCCGGTCAATCCGTCGCCGGTGACCGCTGCCACGTACACGGACAACCCGCCGTACGGCCCGCACGATTACTTCGTCACCGCTCTCGCCGCCCCCGGCCCTCCGCGCATCGAAAGCGAACCATCATCCATAGCCGGCGCGATCTTCAAGGACCTGGTTGCGCCGCCGCCGCCCACCGGCCTCACCGCGCTCGTCGAGACCGGCGCCGTCCGCCTGGTCTGGAACCCGGTCGAAGCTCCTGACCTGGCCGGCTACAAGGTCTATCGCACCGAGGGATCGGGGATCGAACAGTTGCGTCCGGTCGGCACCCTGCCGATGACCCCCATCGTTCTCCTCACCGCCACGAACTACCGCGACACCGGCGTGGAACGCGGCATCTCGTATTACTACGAGGTGGTGTCCGTCGATAAGACCGGCAACGAGAGCGCCAGGGTGAAGACGGATTGGGTGCTGGTACCGAAGACGCCGTAGAAACAGCTAGATCCTCAC
>DATLWH010000374.1:0-3793 GCA_035576505.1 Thermoanaerobaculia bacterium
TACCGAGCGTAACGTGTTCGACTCCGACCGCGGCAAAGCGGTTCTCGCCCTTCAAGCAGCCATGCTCCCCGTTGCACGCCGTTTGCAGTCGCTGCATGACGGACTTCTCTTCACCGTCGACAGCCAGGTCGCCGAAGCAGGTACGGAAGCACTCCAGGCCTACGGGTGGCTGAAGCTGTTTGCGAAAAGCCCCGATGGTGCGGTCGTTCGTCCGTATGTCGCTGACGTGGCCCGCGAAGTCAAGAGGACCCAGAACCGCCGTAGTAAACCCGCAGCCCCTCCGTCCACCTCTCCATCCACCCCGAAGCCCCCTGCCGCGCAGGGATTCCTCTCCCCGAATCTCGCCTCCACGAACACCGCTGCCGCCGACGACGATCTTCCGGAAGATTTCCGCAAGGCCCTCGACGCCGCCAGCAAGGACGACGAGTAGCCCCGACGTATCCGTCCCCCGCCCGTGCACGGGCGGGGGGCGTGTGGGTTCATTAGTGGGGAGAGTATTTGCGAAACGGTCGCGCAGGGTAACTGATCAATCGTCGTGAGTGTTCAAGTTAACCATCGCTTGAGTTGCGGTCGTCTTAGTCTGGATGACTAACGACGGGAGTGTCACTCTAGCAAATCCTCCCAAAGCTACCCTGCCTTCGCGATATTTTCTTTCTTGTGAGACGGGAAGCCACCCAGAGAGTAATCGACCACTAGCTCGATTACGCTGCGAAGTTGCGGAGAACAACTCTGAAACTCAAGTTGGTCAAGAACTGGATCGCCGAAACGCTTGAGTGGCTCGCCGATGAGTGCGTGCACAAACGACTGAGTTGCATACTTGACGCGCCCAAAATCCAGAACGACCTGGTCACCTTTCGCGAGCGCTGGGAGGATTGCCGCTTGACGCAAGTGTTTTGCGTACTCTTTATCTTCAGCGAAACCAGCAATGCCAGCTGCGAGTCTAATTCGTTTCTTCATGTGAATTTGATCCTTCGCGTAGTTTGCGTTCGAGTTGGCATCTGTCTGCGGATCCATTGAAAGAATCCCTGAAAGTCGGCAATCCGATCTGTGCGTATTTCAACAACGACAACCGTGCCGCTCCATCGAGACCGAAAACGCCAGACGTCTCGACGGGGTTCATCGAACGGGTCGAGATAGAGCACGATTTGCTTTGCGGCGCTCTTCGTTCGCCTGAGGCGATAGGCGGCGCGCCCGGAATACAACAAGAAATAGCCACCGGTACCTTTAGCGATTGAGCGTGTGATAAACAGGCCGGCTCCGGCATTGTCCGTAGTCCCATAAATTCCGGGAATGGCACCAGTGACACCTGGTCGCATCGCGAGCCCAAGGGCAATAACGTCATCTTCAAGAGCCTCAGGATGCGCTCGACCTAAGTGAGCCGCGACACCCTGACCGCAATCTGCGACGGCGATCGTAATTCGGTGCGGCCTCTTCTTCGTATATCGATGGGCGCAGACGAACGCTCCATCATCAGACCCGGAATGCTCAAGCACATTGCGTATCAGCTCACTCACGCAATACTGAACGGCAGCTAGCCCGTCCGGGTCGGAGTCCATGTGAAGAAGTGCCGAGATGTCTCCGATTACAGCAGAGAGGGTTTGACGGTCTTGAACTTGAGTAACGGGGAGAAAGCGGCCGGCCTCTTCACGCTCGACGATGTGGGGATCAAACTCCACGCCAAGATGCTGAAACAGTTTCATTCGAGCAGCGTAGTGTGCATGTCGCCCGAGGTTGCCGACTCTCACGTGAAGACCTTCTCGACGACACCATGCTCCCCATGAGGCGATCATCGAGAGCGCCATCGGATCAAGATGTGCCCACCTCGGGTGAAACTCAAGGATCGCGTTTCGAGAACTGCCGAAGAAGGGACGATTCCTCTCGATGAACGCTTTAGCGTTGTGCAGGGTGGCGCTGTTTGGAACTACGAAGCGCGGCATCGGTTACATCGTAGCAGGTTGGTCGCCGATCGTGTCTGGCACTCGGTAGGTTAGCGCCGGTTGTTAACTGCTTGTCGTGATGCATCTATATCATTCGGCGTAGACTGCGCGAACACCCCAAGGAGGCTCACCCATGAGACGTCCCTTCATCGCGTCTTTATTCGCGCTCGTCTGCGCTCTCTCGCTTCACGCCGCCGACCAGCCGAACGTGGCGGCGCTGGCTGAGGCGTATGACCATCCCACACTTGCTCCTGCGGCGAAGGTGCAGGGGCTCTCCGTCGGGATCGGCAACATGACGTTTGAGTTGACGTCGGGGTCGGCGGCGGCGGTGACGGTGGAAAAGGAGATCGTCGGGCTCTATTTCGTCGGAACGGGCCACTACAACTATCAGACCGCCGAACCGGTCGAGGCGGCCCTCGTTGCGCTCAGGTCGAAGAAAATCCTCGGCAGGACGGCGGAGAAGCAAGGCAACGCTCTGACGATCCGGGCGGACTTCACCGAGCTCTATCTGCTGACGGGAGGCGTCCAGCTTCCGGAGCTGAAAGGGGACGACGGAGGCTCGCTCGACGAACGTTTCAAGCAGCATCGGGAGAGATTCGCGCACGCGCGCCTGTCGCCGGCCTCGCATCTGCTCATCCGCCAGCGGCTCGACCGGCCGGTCTCGCCCGTCGCCGTCGCCGAGATCGACGCCGGCGAAGCTGCCGTCTACATCTACGACACGATCGAATCGAAATCGGAGTCGCTGACCGGCTTCACCCACGTTCGCGGCATGGCCATCCGGGAGCTCTCCGACGAATGGTTTCCGGCCACCGTTTCCGATCAACCGATCGGCAGGAACCTCCGATCGTTTGTCCAGCCTGCGTACCTTCTCACCGATCTTGACTACACCCTGACGGCCGGCGACAAGGATATGGCCACGCTTTCGGTCACGGAGACGATCCAGCCTCTAACGATTCCGCAGATCGCCTATCGCTTCGATCTCCTCTCCAGCGTATGGGATACGAACGGACGCGCCCGGGACTTCCATCTCCGATCCGTGAAGGACGAGGCCGGCCACGACCTGCCCTACCACTTTGCCAGGAGCAGTCTGATCGTCGGGCTTCTTCAAAAGGCGAGCGCCCCGTTCAAAATCCACTTCGAGATTGCCGGCGACTTCCTTTTCCATCCCAGCGGGGACAGTTTCTGGGAGTTGGGGGTCAGGCCTTGGTTCCCGCAACCCGATCTGAACGGCCAGTACTACACGATCCATTCGATCGTGAAGGTCAAGCCGCCGTACACGGCGTTCGCCCCGGGCGACACCGTCGCCCGCACGCAGGAGGGTGAGTACAACGTCGTCGAGAACCGGCTCGACAAACCGGTGCAGTTCGCGGTGGTCCTGGCCGGGAAATACGGCGTGGCCGAGGATAAGCATGAGGACGTCACCGTTCGCGTGGCCTCATATGCCGGTAAGGACCAACTGGCCATGAAGCAATTGAGCAATCTCGCCTACAAGATGATCAAGTTCTACGAGCCATGGCTGGGCCCCTTCCCCTTCAAGGAATTCAACATCATCGAGATCCATGAGCTCGGTTTCGGGCAGGCGCCGCCGGCGACGATGTTCATCACGAAGGAGGCCTTCAACCCGCTCTCCGGCGAGGACAATCAGTTCTTCTCGAAAGGAATCAACGAGCGCTTCGCCCACGAGATCGCCCACCAGTACTGGGGGCACGTGGTGAAGATGGGGAGCTCCGAGGAGCAGTGGATCACCGAGGCCTTTGCGGAGTATTCGGCGTCACTGGTCATCAAGCAGCTCAAGGGGCAGGGAGCGTACGATTCCTTGATCTCGACGTGGCGGGCCAATGCCACGATGCGGCGAA
>DATLWH010000375.1:0-5551 GCA_035576505.1 Thermoanaerobaculia bacterium
CTCGCCGTCGTTGCGATTCCGCTCGGGCTCGGTGCGCAAACGACGACGCCGAAGAGCATCGGTGAAGTGACTCTTTTCGGCGAGGAGCAGCTCAAAGTCGAGGCGGCGACGAAGACGGAGATCCCGATCTCGAAGGCGCCGAGCGCCGTCACGGTCGTCACGGCCAAGCAGATCCAGGAGTCGGGAGCGCGCACGGTGCCGGACCTGCTGCGCCTCGTGGCGGGCGTGAACGTGCGCTGGATGCCGATGATCCAGACCATCGACATCCGCGGCTTCGGCGAGAACCCGTTCTCGAACCGCATCCTGCTCCTCATCGACGGTTCACCCTACAACTCCGGCGATACGGGCGGCTTGCCGCTCAGCCCCGCCTTTGATTTCTTTCCGGTGCAGAACATCAAACGGGTCGAGATCGTGCGCGGCCCGGGATCATCGCTGTACGGCGAGAACGCGTTCTGGGGCGTAATCAACATCGTGACGCTCTCGGCTGAGGATCTGGCCGGCGGCGATCTGCAGGTCTACGGCGGCAGCCGCACGACGGGCCAGATGAGCGTGCAATTCGGGCAGAAGATCGGCGGCGGCTCGATCCTGGGCGCGGTGCGCTTCCTCCGGACGATGTTCCCGCAGCAGTTCTGGACCGACGACCACTCGAAATACCAGGCCTCGGACGTCTTCCTGAAGGCCTCGCTCGGCGACTGGCAGCTTTCCGGCTACCGGCACGACGACCGCCTGGATGGCTTCGCCGAACAGATACCACCGGACCTGGGGTTCCCCCCGACCTCGGCGTTCCAGTCCGCGCACACGCTGAAGCAGACGCTGGACGCGGTGACGCTGAAGTACAACCACACCCCGCAGAACGCCCCGGTCACGGTTTCGGCCGACCTTTCGTGGGTACACCGCTTCGGCATGCATTGCGCCGGCTGCCATGCCGCGCAGGAGCAGTCCCAGTTCTCACAACCCGCGGACCACGGCTATCAGGCCATCGGAGACTTTCGAATGGGCCTGCACATGATTCCCGGCCACGACATCCTGGCCGGCGTCGAGGCAAGGCGTCTCGACCGCGCCGACCACAAGGAGGAGCTGTCGAGCGATGCCAGCGTCGTCCGCGGCTACAACAAGGCCGCCATCTATGTGCAGGATCAGTTCGACATCATCAAGAACACTCTCCGAGCTGTGGCCGGCGTTCGCTACGACGACAAGACGAAGCTGTTCGACGCGAAGACGTCACCCCGCCTGTCGCTCGTCTACACACCGAATGATCGTTTCGTCATGCGAGGCGGCTACTCGACGGCGTTCCGCTTCCCGACGTTCAGCGAGCTTTACCAGGCAAGCTGGTTCCTGACTATCTCGACCCAGATCGGAATCCCGCCGTTTCCTCTGTCGGTCTTCAAGCCCAACCCGAATCTGTCGCCGGAGGAGATCAGCACGTGGGACCTCGGCGGCGAGTATCAGATCTCGCCGGAGGTGTCGCTGAAAGCGGATCTGTACCGTTCCCGCGTCCACGACTTCATCGTCATCGTCCAACACTTCGCGGCCCCGCCGAACCCGTCGTCGCTCGGTTGGGAGAATCAGCCGTCCGACGGGCGCATCACCGGCGGCGAGCTGGAGCTCCGCTCGAATTTCGCGCAACGCGTGACCGGCTTCGTGAACTGGTCGCACCAGACCGAATCGCAGATGGGAACGGGAGTGGACTCGAGCGGCACACCGTTCGAGTTCGTTTACTCGCCGAAGGACAAAATCAACCTCGGCGCGTATGGCGGCCCGATCGAAGGCGTCCGCGGCGCGTTGGAGGTGTCGTGGCGCGGCTGCTACGTGGCGCCGCGCGACTGGTTCGGAGTCCGCTCCGGCTTCACCGACTTCACCACGCACCCTCTGCCGTCGTATGCCATCGTGAACGGGCGCGTCAGCTACGACCTGCCGTTCGTCGCCGGAGGAAAGGATCGCCCGCTGCGCCTCACGATTTTCGGCAACAACCTGCTGAACCGGCGGCCGGAGGAGACGATCATCGGCAGCGTGAACCGCCTGACGGGGAGGGAGTTTTTCGCGCAGATGGAGATGCGGTTCTGATCGAGCGGAGCGTGGCAGTGATCGGGGCCGCCCGTGCTGCTGATGCCCGTCACCGACGGCGATCCGAGATCGGATTAGAATCCGCGCACCATGCCTAACGAGATTGACGCGCTCCTGCAGGAAAACCGCAGCTTTCCGCCGTCCGATGCGTTTCGCAAGAACGCCAATGCAAACGATGAAGCGGCCTACGACATCAAGGACCGCGAGGCGTTCTGGGCCTCCTGGGCCGAACAGCTCGACTGGCATACGAAGTGGAAGACGGTGCTGGAGTGGAAGCCGCCGTACGCGAAGTGGTTCGTCGGCGGGACGCTGAATGCATCGGCAAACTGTCTGGACCGGCACCTGGCCACGCGCGGGGATAAGCAGGCCGTCATCTGGGAAGGCGAGCCGGGCGATGTACGGACATTCACCTACCGCGAGCTCCATGCCGAGGTCTCGAAGTTTGCGAACGTCCTGAAATCCCTCGGCGTGCAGCTCGGAGATCGCGTCGCCATCTACATGCCGCTGCTTCCGGAAGCGATCGTGGCCATGCTGGCCTGCGCGCGCATCGGCGCCGCGCACTCCGTCGTATTCGGCGGCTTCTCCGCCGAGGCGCTACGCGACCGGATTCAGGACGCCGAGGCCAAGGTGCTCATCACCGCCACCTCCGGCTATCGCCGTGGAAACCTCGTCCAGCTCAAGAAAATCGCCGATGGCGCAACGGCCGACTGTCCGTCGATCGAGCACGTGATCGTGGTGATGCGCCGCGCCGCCGCGGAGGAGTTGGATGACACGGTGTCGATGCAGCCCGGCCGTGACTGCTGGTACCACGAGCTGATGCTCAACGCCTCGGCCGACTGCGAGCCGACGTGGGTCGACTCCGAGCAGATGCTCTACACGCTTTACACGAGCGGCACGACCGGCAAGCCGAAGGGAATCGTCCACACGACCGGCGGCTATCTCACCGAGTGTTACGCCACGTGCAAATGGGTTTTCGATCTGAAGGAGAACGACGTCTATTGGTGTACGGCCGACATCGGATGGGTAACCGGCCATTCGTACGTCGTCTACGGACCGCTGGCCGCCGGCGCGACGGTCTTCGTCTACGAGGGAGCGCCGGACTGGCCGAAGCAGGACCGCTTCTGGTCGCTCATCGAGAAGCACAAGGTCACGATCTTCTACACGGCGCCGACGGCGATCCGGGCGTTCATGAAGTGGGGACACGAGTTGCCTGAGGGACACGATCTCTCGTCGCTGCGGCTGCTCGGATCGGTCGGCGAACCGATCAACCCCGAAGCGTGGATGTGGTACCACAAGTGGATCGGCGGCGAGCGCTGCCCCATCGTCGATACGTGGTGGCAGACCGAGACAGGCGCGATCCTGATCACGCCATTACCCGGAATCGTGGCCACGAAGCCCGGCTCGGCCACGCTGGCCTTTCCGGGCATCGACGCGAAGATTCTCGATGAACGCGGCAACGAGGTGAAGGTCGGCGGCGGCTATCTCGCCATCACCAGCCCATGGCCATCGATGCTGCGGGGGATCTGGCGCGATCCGGAACGGTATGAAAAGCAGTATTGGTCGAAGTGGCCGGGCATCTATTTCACCGGCGACGGGGCGAAGCGCGACGAGGACGGCTATTTCTGTCTCCTCGGCCGCGTGGACGATGTAATCAATGTTGCGGGCCACCGTATCGGCACGATGGAGGTCGAGTCGGCGCTGGTCGACCACAAGTCGGTGGCCGAGGCGGCCGTGGTCGGCATCAATCACGACATCAAGGGAACGGCCATTGCCGCGTTCGTGATCGTCAAGGCGTCGCGGCTGGAAGAGGCCAAGCGCGATCCTGCGAAGTTCGAGAAGGAGCTGAAGGATCATGTCACCGAAAAGATCGGCGCCATCGCCAGGCCGGAGAAGATCCTGATCACCGCCGACCTCCCTAAGACGCGCAGCGGCAAGATCATGCGCCGCCTGCTCCGCGACATCGCCGAAGGCCGGGCCATGGGCGATGTGACGACGCTGGCCGATCCGACGGTGGTGGCGAGCTTGAAGGATAAGTATGAGGAGGAGTCGTAGCAGTGCCAGTTGCAGAGTTGCAAGGTTGCTGCGTTGCTGCGTTGCTAGGCAACCCTAGACTCAGCACTTAGCAACCTCGCAACCAAGCAACCCAGTAACCATGCCCAACGCGCTCATCACCGGCGGCTCCCGCGGCATCGGCCGGGCTCTGGTCGAGCGGCTGACTGGCGACGGATGGAATGTTGCCTTTACCTATGTAACGTCGACCGATCTGCCGGAGGGTTTCGCTCTTCAGGGCGATGTGCGCGATCCGGTGCGCAACGCGGCCATCGTCGAGGAAGTGGTGGCGAAGTTCGGCGCGCTCGATGCGCTCGTGAACAACGCCGGCATCCGGCGCGATGGGTTGCTTTACAACATGACGGATGAGGCGTGGCACGAGGTGCTGCAGACGAATCTCGACGGCGCCATGTCGATGACGCGCGCCGCGCTCCATCCGATGATGAAGCAGCGCCGAGGGGCGATCGTGAACGTAGCGTCGCTCAGCGGCATTCACGGCGTCGTCGGCCAGACGAACTACGCTGCCGCGAAGGGAGCGCTGATTGCGCTGACCCGCTCGCTGGCACGCGAGGTCGCTCGGAGCGGCATCCGCGTCAACTGCGTGGCGCCAGGTCTGGTCGACACGGACATGATCGCCACGCTCGACGCCGAGGTGAAGAAAGAGATGATCCGCGCGGTCCCGATGCGGCGCGCCGTGAAACCCTCCGAGGTCGCCGCCGCGATCGCGTTCCTGCTGAGCGATGACGCGAGCGCGATCACGGGGCAGGTGCTGTGCGTGGATGGGGGGATGTCGGCGTGAACAGGGGTTGCGCTAGAATCTCGCATCATGGGTAGATTGCTCCAGCAGGCCGTCGCCGAAGCATCGAAGCTGCCCGAGGCCGAGCAGGAAGTCGTAGGCGCATGGCTGCTCGCCGAGCTCGAATCGGAACGACGGTGGGACGATTTGTTCGCGAGGTCTCACGACATGCTGGCAGAGATGGCGGCTGAAGCGATTCGCGAGGATGAGGCAGGATTGACGCAGCCTCTTGATCCGGACGAGCTTTGAAGTCGCGGACCAACCAGGCTTTCCGGAAGATGCTCGCAGCTCTTCCTCGTGACATTCGCGAGCAGGCGCGCGCCACGTACCGCTGATTTGCCACGCTCATCCAGCGAGGTGTATATCGTTCGCCGGCATGCCCGGATGCTTCGTCCCGTACCGTTCTCCCGCCTGTGACACGACGCGGCATTCGCTGGCGTTCTCGGGCGCGTCCGTTCACGATCTTCGCATTTCGTCCCGCCGATCTCGAGCTCCATTTCGACGTTCGTGTGGTTCGTATTGAGCCGTCGATGCTCGGTTTCGGAGCATGCGCGCATCGTTTTGAAGCACTCATGGTTCATTTCGAACCATGCATGCTTCGTTTTGAACCATGCATGCTTCATTTCCTAGCATGAATGCTTC
>DATLWH010000376.1:0-12496 GCA_035576505.1 Thermoanaerobaculia bacterium
CGCCCGCAGCGTTCGCGCACTCGACGTCGAGCCGGCCGATCTCGTCGCCAGCGCCGGCCTGGCAAACGTCGACGGTATCGGCAAGGCCACCGCGGCCATCATCGAGGAACTGATTCGCACCGGAACCTCGGCGTATCGGGAAGAGCTTCGCAAGCAATACCCAGCGGGCATCTTCGAGCTGCTGCGCGTGCCGAAACTGGGACTGAAAAAGATCGGAATCCTTCACGAGAAGCTCGGAATCGGGAATCTCGATGATCTGGAAGAGGCGGCCCGCGCCGGACGGCTCGCGGCACTTCCGGGCTTCGGGCCGAAGACCGAGCAGTACATCCTCGGCGGTATCGAAAGAGCGCGCCGGCGCGAGTCGCATTTCCTTCTTCCCGTCGGCGTAGAAGTTGGCGAACAGATACGCGAGCACCTCGCCGCCATTGAAGAGATCGAAGATGCGGAGGTCTCCGGGAGCGTGCGCCGGAGACTCGAAGTCATCCGTAACGTCAACATCGTCATCGCCACAACGGCGCAGGAGCGTGTCGTCCAGGCGCTGGCGGCGTTCGTCGAGAGGATCGAGCGCGTCGACGACGACACCGTCAAGGCGTTCGCCCGCAATGAGATCGACGTCTGGTTTCATTTCGCGGCGCCGGAAGCGTTCGGCGCGACACTGCTGGCCACCACCGGCACTCCCGAGTTCGTCGCGGCCTTTCTCGCCGGCGGCGGGAAGCTCGTTCGCGCCCGCACGGAAAAGGCCCTGTTCGACAAAGCCGGGTTGGTTTACGTCGAACCCGAACGGCGCGAGAACAGCGACGAACTGAAACACAAACGTCGCCGCCGCCTGATCGAAGTCTCCGACCTTCGAGGGACGTTTCACGTCCATACGACGTTCTCCGATGGACGCAATACCGTGCGTGAGATGCTCACCACCGCGCGCGACCAGGGCCTCGAGTACGTCGGGATCTCGGATCATTCGCCCGCCGCGTTCTACGCCAACGGCGTGAGCGTGGAGCGGCTGCGCCAACAGCAGAAAGAGATCGCTGCAAACGAGGGTGGCGTCGCGCCGATGCGGGTCTTCCGCGGCACCGAGGCCGACATCCTCCCGGACGGCGCGATCGACTACGACGCCAAAACGCTGGCAGCGTTCGATTTCGTCATCGCATCGATCCACTCCCGCTTCCAGATGCCGAAAGACGAGATGACGGAGCGCATGCTGCGGGCGCTCGACAACCCCTACGTGACCTTCCTCGGTCATCTGACCGGCCGCAAACTCCTTTCGCGTGACGGCTACACGATCGACTACGAGCGCGTCTTCGAGAAGGCCGCCGCCCGCGGCGTGATGATCGAGATCAACGGCAACCCGAACCGCCTCGATATCGATTGGCGCCACATCCGCCGCGCCCTCGACCTCGGCGTCGGCTTCAGCATCAACCCCGACGCCCACTCCGTCCACGAGTACGCCGCGTTGATCAGCGGGACCTGGGTGGCCCGCAAAGCGGGGCTGTCGGCGAAGGAGATCTTCAATACGAAACCGGTTGAGGAAGTGGCGGAGTACCTGAAAGCACGAAGCCAGTGATCTGAGTGCAGGCTAGCGCCAATGGCCTGAACTTGGCGCGACGGAGCGCCAGCGCTCCTGCCGCGAGCGCCACGAGCGCTTAAGGTCAGGCCATTGAGGCTAGCGCGCTTTGCGCACTTCCTCGATCACCTTCGCCACAACCTCATCTGCCGCGCCGAGCTGCTTCATGCGGTCCTTACGGAGGCTCCACTCGATCTGTCCGTTGGCCAGACTCTTCGCCCCAACGCCAATGCGGAGGGGGAAACCGATCAGGTCCGCGTCTTTGAACTTCACGCCCGGGCGTTCGTCGCGGTCGTCGAGGATGGCGTCGATGCCGGCGTCGCGGAGCTGGCGGTAGATGTCGTCGGCGGTTGAGCGCACGAGATCTTCCTTGCCGATCTGTGTCACCACGACTTCGAATGGCGCGATCGGCATCGGCCAGATGATGCCGTCGTCGTCGTGGCTCTGCTCGATCGCGGCAGCGACCGTCCGGCCGATTCCGAGGCCGTAGCAACCCATGATCATCGGCTGGCGCGCCCCCTTCTCGTCGAGGAACGTGCAGTTCATCGGCTCGGAGTACTTCGTGCCGAGCTTGAAGACGTGGCCGACCTCGATGCCGCGGTGGATTTGCAGATTGGTGCCGCAGCGGGGGCATGGATCGCCGGCAAAGACGGTCGTGAAATCGCCATACTCCGGCTCCGGGAAATCGCGGCCCGGATTCGCGCCGGTGAGGTGCGTGTCACGTTTGTTGCCGCCGACGACCCAGTTCACCTGACCCTTGAGCGAGATGTCGGCGAGAACGCGCGGTGCTTTCGTACCGACCGGACCGCAATAACCGACCGGGCCGCCGGTGGCCTCTTCGAACCGCGTGTCCGGCATCATCTCCAGGAACTGGGCGCCGAGGTGATTCTTGATCTTGACCTCGTTCCCTTCGCGGTCGCCGCGTACCAGAACCATCACGCAGCCGTTGTCGGTGTCGAAGACGAGCGTCTTCACCAGCTCGGACGTCGGTTTGCCCAGGAACTTGCCGACGTCGTCGATCGTCTGCGTTCCCGGCGTGTGGATCGGTGCGAGCTCGCTCATCGTGGCCGGCTCCAGCTCGTTGCGGAAGAAGGTCGACATCGCTTTCTCGAGGTTCGCGCCGTAGTTGCAATTCGGGCACGACACCACCGCATCCTCGCCCGACTGCGCGAGCACCATGAACTCGTGCGACGCCGAGCCGCCGATATTGCCCGTGTCCGCGTCGACCGCCACATGATCGAGAGCGCAGCGCCGGAAGACGGCGCTGTAGGCGACGCGCATCTTCTCGTACGTCTCATCGAGCGACTCTTTCGTGGCGTGAAACGAGTACGCATCCTTCATCACGAACTCGCGGCCCCGCATCAGTCCGAAGCGAGGCCGCACCTCGTCGCGGAACTTCGTCTGGATCTGATAAAGGTTCACCGGCAGAAGGCGATAGGAGTTGATGGCGTCGCGGACGGTGTCGGTGATGACTTCCTCCGCCGTCGGCGCGTAGACGAAATCACGCTCGTGGCGGTCTTTGATGCGCAGCAGCTCCTTACCGTAGCGCTCCCAGCGGTGGGACTCCATCCACAGCTCGGCCGGCTGAATCGTCGGCATCGACAGCTCCACCGCGCCGGCGCGCGTCATCTCCTCGCGCACGATCGCTTCCAGCTTCTGCGTCGAGCGAAGGCCCAGAGGGAGGTAGGTGTAGATGCCGGCCGCGACCTTACGGATCATGCTGGCGCGCATCATCAGCTTCTGGCTGATGACATCGGCGTCAGCGGGAACTTCGCGCAACGTGTTGATGAAGTATTGGCTCCAGCGCATGGGGCGGGGATTGTAGTCGAGGTCGGACCGCGTCCTATACTTTCCCGGCATGTCCCAGATCCTCAAATTCGACCGCACGCCGGTGGCGCGGCTGATCTCTTGCGCGGCCTCATTCGCCTCGGCTGCATTGCTGTTTGACTATCTCTCGAAGGGTGAAAAGGAGATCGAGGCGTTACCGATCGTCGCCCTCATCCTGCTTTTCCTCGGCACCCTGGCCGCGGCGGCGGTGCAGTACGGCGATCACATCTATCTCAGCGACGACGGCCTGATGTACGAGAACTGGGTTCTGAAGCTTTTCGGCAAGCGCGGGCGATGGATGCGCTGGGAAGACGTCATCGAGGTCCGCGAGATCAAACGAAAGGTGCTGATCCTCTTCTCCCAGGACGGCCGGCGCATGCTGGTCGACGCCATCCTCGGCTACGCCATCGCCCGAAACGAGATTCTCAAGCGAGCTCCGCACGCGATTTTCTCGGGGACGCTGGCACGAGAAGGCTCATGAGCCTTTCCGTGGGAATCAATCGGAGTTCAAAACGAAGCTCGCGTGGTCGGACAGTTGACACGATCGGTGTGAAGGCCTGCGCGCGCGGTGACAACGTCAGCGTGTGCCGTGGGAAACGCAGCGTGCGAGGTGCTCTGGAGCACCGTGCGAGGTGCTAAAACCAGCGTGCGAGGTGTCTGGAGCACCGTGCGCTGTGGAAAAGTCACCTCGCGCTGTGGAAAACTCAGCTCGCGCTGTGGAAAACTCAGCTCGCACTGTGGAAAACTCAGCGTGCGAGGTGTCCGGAGCACCGTGCAAGGTGTCCGGAGCAGCGTGCGAGGTGTTAAATGCAGCGTGCGAGGTGTTCGGAGCACCGAACGAGGTGCTTGACCCGGCATGTGAGTCGCCAAAGGAAGCATGAGTGCCGAAAAATCATCGCGCGGCGAACGTTACGAACCTCGTCAGGTCCGCAAGTATTCGTTGCTCAACGATTTAGCATCAACATCGCTGGCGGCGCGTCGAGGACCGCTTTCCATTGAGGTTGCCATGGTGTCCCTGGCGCCTTTTATCGCTGTTTGATGACTCTCTCGTAAAACTCCCGATACTTCGGCACCACGCGGTTGACGTTGAACTTCCCTTCCGCCAGGTCGCGTCCATTCCGGCCGAGGCGGCGCTGGAGGTCGGGATTGGAAAGGATCTCGATGGCACGGCCGGCCATTCCCTCGACGTCGCCGACGGGGAGAAGGTAGCCGGTCTCTCCTTCGACGACGACTTCGGGCAGGCCACCGGCACGGCTGCCGATGACGGGGACCTCGGAGGCCATGGCCTCGAGAGCGGCCATGCCGAACGACTCCGCCTCGGACGGGAGGAGAAAGACATCCGCGGCGCCGACGACTTCCTCGAGGTTTGGAACGTTGCCGAGGAAAAAGACCTGTTCGCGCAGGTGATGGTCGCGGCAGAAGGCTTCCGCGAGCGAGCGGTCGGGACCGTCGCCGATCATGACCAGCCGGCTGGGCACGGCGCGCGATACACGCTCGAAGACTCCGAGCACATCCATGATCCGCTTCACGGGGCGGAAGTTGGATACGTGACAGAGCAGCTTCTCACCCGAAGAGGAGAAGAGATTCGAGAGCACGCTTTCGTGCTTGCGAAAGCGGGCCGGATCGACGAAGTTCGGGACGACCTCGATCTCCTTCTCGGTGGCGAAGTTCTTCGCCGTCTCTTTCCGGAGCCATTCCGACACCGCGGTCACGCCGTCGGACACTTCGATGCCGAACCTCGTGATCGGCAGGTAGCTGGCGTCGCGGCCGACCAGCGTGATGTCGGTGCCGTGCAGCGTCGTGATGAAGCGAAGATCCTTCGAGGCGACGATCTCGCGCGCCAGGTGCGCGCTGATGGCGTGCGGGATCGCGTAATGCACGTGGAGGATGTCGAGCTTCTCGTAGACGGCCACCTCGGCCATCTTCGTCGCCAGAGCCAGCGTATACGGCGGATACGGATCGAACAGCGGATACGGTGTGACCGTGACCTCGTGAAAGCGGACGCGCTCATGCAGCACGTTGAGGCGCGAGGGCATGGCGTAGCTGATGAAGTGAACGTCGTCGCCGCCGCGGGCAAGGGCCACACCGAGCTCGGTGGCCACGACGCCCGAGCCGCCGAATGTGGGATAGCAGGTGATGCCGATTTTCATGGGTTGCTCGGTTGCTGGGTTGCCGCGTTGCTCGGTCCTAAAGCAACCCAGCAACTCAGTAATCCAGCAACCACCCTCGCGGTTCTCTCCAACCCTGGAACCCGGCAACTCAGCAACCCAGTAACCACCTTCACGGCTCCCTCCCGCTGTACGCGGCGATCACATCATCGACCTTCGGCGGCTGCTTGGTCATGAATGCCTCGCCGTAGTCGGCGCCGATCAGTGCGCCGAAGTGGCGGCCGCGCGCTTCGATCATCTCCAGAAACTTCTTGTCGGCGATGAACGTCGGCGGTTCTTTCGATTTCGGGTCATGGAACTGGGACTTGAAGGCGGCGATGGCGCGCATCTTCGTTTTCCACGTTTTGGTGACGTCGACCACGAAGCTCGGGGTGACGAGATAGTTTTGCGGGTAATAAATCGCCGCCTGCGGACGGTGTGCGGGAAGGCCGGTCTCGAGCTGGCGCAGACCGGAGTAGAACGACGCCTCGGTGACGATTCGTCCTGTCCGAATGTGATCGGGATGCCTGTCGTCGGGCCACATGCTGAAAACGAGCTTGGGCCGGCAGCGGCGGACGATTTCGATGATCTGCAGCTCCTCGTCGCGGCCGGTGCGGATGCCTCCGTCGCCGAAGTCGAGCTGCTGGCGAAAGCGTGCGCCGAGGATGCGCGCGGCCTTGAGGGCCTCGCGCCTGCGGATCTGCGGCGTACCGCGCGTTCCCAGTTCGCCGCGCGTCAGCTCGATGATGCCGACGCGCAGCCCGTCGTTGACCGCTTTGACGATCGTGCCGCCGCACGAGAGCTCGATGTCGTCGGGATGCGCGCCGAAGAAAATCAGGTCGACCGGTTCGAGTCCATCGATCACAAACTCACCACCTTGCACACATCCTCGTCCTGTTCCGCTTCCTCGATCATGCGCTCGATGAGGTGCTGCCCATACTCCTGCCAGTAACCGAACCATCCGGTCACGCGATCCTGCGGGGTGCCGTCGGGAACGAGCGTGTCGACCAGCTCGCGGACGGCGGCATAGCGCTCACGATCCTTGCGGGCCAATCCCCGGATTGCGCGCTCGGTCAGTTTGTCGAAGTGGTATTCGATGTGTCCGATGGAGCGATTGATGGCCCGCGCGAGCGCGTGCTCGGCAGGGAGGGCGATTTCGCCGATACGCGTGATCTGTTCCGCGAGATCGCGCCGTGCTTTCTGAGCGATGGTCCGCACCTCGGCGACGCCGGCTGGCTCGCGCGTGGCGAGAAGGGCGTCGGCTCCAGCGAAAATCTCCTCCGGCGTGATGTCGTAACGCGCGGCTGTCCGTACGATTCGCTTCGGCGCGAGCATTTCATGCGCCCGCAACGCCACACGCGGCATGGCGATGCCGAGGAGCTCGTGGAGAGGCGCGATCTGCGCGTAATAGGCGACCTCGGCGGGGCCTCCGACGAACAGGTCGGGTTGGAGCACGGCATCCTGGAGCAGCGGGCGGGTCAGCGCCGAGGTCGAGGTTCGCTCCGGCGAAACGAGCGGTCGTGGCCTGTCGACCAGCTCGCGCCGGCCGTTCTTATCGATCTCAAAGAGGAGCGTGTGCGCCTCGCCGGGACGCGGCAGGACCTGCGGGGTGTAGCCGGCACTCTGCAGCGCCTCCGCGCGCAGATCGAGCTCGCGCTGCATGCGGTCCCAGTTCTCGAGGATGCCGTCGAACAGCGGCGCTCCGGCACGGCGCAGCTCGGGAAGAAGCGCGTCGACAAGGATGAAGGGGCCATCCACTGCCGCGCTGATCAGCTCCGCGAACGAGTCCCGGAAGGTGATGCCCTCGCGCAGCCAGGCAGGGCGGGGGATGTCCAGGTATTCGATGAGCGCATGCGTCAGCTCCTCGGGGACCGGGAGCGCGCCGACGGCAGCTCTCGAGTCACGGTGCAGCGCACGAAACGTCGTCAGGTCGAGTTGCTGTTTCGGGTCGCGCCGCGGCAACGCCAGTGTGGCCACCTCCGCAAAGTCGTGGTCTTCGGTGGCCAGCCAGAAGAAGACGGTCGTCGGAATGCCGCGTTTTTCGTTTTCGCGTTTCAACTTCAGCATTCCGGCGAGTTTGGCGAGCGTGTAAATCGGGCCGCCGGCGAAACCGACCTGTTGGCCGGCGATGACCGTGAAGGTCTCGCCGCGTGACCAGCGCAGGACTTCGTCGCCCACGTCGCGTCCCCATTGCCGGTTCGATGCGATCAGAGCATCGGCGAGGGCTGGTGGCCGTGAGATCGCCCGGAAGCTTCGCCCCTCGTTTCGTGGAAGAAATTGCGTCGCTTTGGAGTGGCCAGCCACCCAATCGAGCGTGAATGGGTTCAGCCCGTAGGTCTTCAACGGAATGCGAAGAGTGGCGGTCTCCATCGTGGCGCCGCTCATCGGCTTCTGCTCCCGACGAGAATGAGACGCGGCGACGAGGTGTCGAACGGCGCGCCCTGAAAGTCGCCAAACGATTCGCGGATCAACAGGCCCGAAGAGGTGAACATCGTCGAGATCTCATCGAGATCGTATCCGCGAACGCGCTCCAGGTAACGCTTTTGACCGATCGTGATCCGTTTGTTGAACGAACGGTCACGTGGATCGAACCACCGCTCGAGCTCCACCCGTCCACTGGGCGTGTCCAGCGTCTCGCGCTCGACCAGCTTGTCGAGCTCCCGGTCGACGTTGAGGTAGTCGAAAAGGAAAACGCCGCCGACCCGCAGTACGCGCGCCATCTCGTGTACCACCTGCTGGTTCTCCTCTTCCGTGGCGAAGTATCCGAAGCTCGTAAAGAAGTTGACCAGGCCGCCAAAGCTGTTGCTGCAGAACGGCAGCGAGCGCATGTCGGCGCGCGCTACGGGCAACGGCCCATATTCGTCGATGCCCGTGCGGAGGAGCGTGAACGACAGGTCACAGCCGACAGCGACGATGCCTTCGCCGTTCATCTCGGTCAGATGGCGTCCCGTACCGCAGGCCAGATCGAGAATGATCCCGTCGACGCTTCCAAAGTGCTCGCGGAAGAACGCTACCTGCTGCCGGGCTTCGTGCTCATCGCGATGCGCGTAGAGCTCGAGGTATGCCTCGCCGAACCATTCCCGGTACCAGGTCATGAAGTCTCGGGCTTTGCGCTATCGAACCTTGTACGAGTCAGGGTAGGTGAAACTCACCGTGGCACGGGTGACGCCGTTCGTGAGCGCCACCGCCAGGTTCGGAGTGAAGGTATAGAACGGGCGGAGGTCAACAGGATTGCCGAGGACTGTGGTGCCGGAGAGCCCGCAGCGGTCGCCGAGGTTGAGGATCCTGTCAATCGGCTTGCGGACGCGCATCTCCGGATAGAGCGTCGCCACCTCCTGACGCATGGTGCCGTAAGGCTTTTCCGTGTAGGTCTTTGTCATCGAGGTCACGGCCAGCTCTTCCTTCGCCAGACGCGCGTTGTCGTCATAGGAGAAGGCGACATTCGCCTCCCAATCGACGCGCGGCGAGCCTTGAACGACGGCACCGGTATAGCCGCCACGGATCTTCAGCCCCGAAAGGAGATCGTTCGTGTACGCGGGCACTGCCGTCATCGTGATGACGTCGCTGCAGCCGGCCACGTTCTGATAGACGACCTGCTGCTGGGCGATGCGATTCTGGGGGTCGAAGGTGTAGTGCGACGTGTACCTCTGCCCGTCGATGACGACATCCTCGCGATCGAGCAGCCAGATGCCCGCATCAGGCGCCTTATGGGCGGTGAACAGCAGCACATCGCCGCCGCTGGGGGAGACGATCTTCTCGAGATAGTCGGCTCCCTGCACGTAGCGAATCTCATTGCCTTGCCGGTCGCGCCATGACTGGATGACGTCTCCGCTGTACGTCCACCCCTCTGCCTTGCGCGCCTCCTGCACCCGCCGCTGGCGGGCAGGCGTGTAGCGGAGCGCGTCGAGCATCGTTCCGTTGAAGAGACAGGGCAGCGATTCATTCTTCGCGAAGCGATTATCGGCGTAGTAAGTCGCGCGCGTGGCCGTCGCTCCGTCGCCGCATGGCCGTGAATTCCAGGGCGGTTGTGACGTGAGATAGGGACCGTGCCAGCAGTGAGGGCACCAGATCGCTCCGATGGGGAGCCGCCATCCGCAGAACGGGCAGACGATCTTCGTCTTCATGTCCGACATCTCGCTCTCGATGCCGAGCAGGCGCTGATCCGCGGACGACTTCGCGTCCGCCTCGGGCTCCAGCTCTTCGTAGCGATGAAAGCGTTCTGCAGCTTTGGCCAGATCGCCGAGCTTTTCGTAGACGACGCCCTGGTCGAAGACGGCGGCCGGATCGGTAGGACGCTGTTGCTCGGCGTCCTGGAACAGCTTGAGCGCGGCGGGAAGATCGCCCTTGCCGTAAAGGAAACGGCCCCGCGTGAAGATGGCCGTGTACTCCTCATCCGTCTGCCGTTTCTTCTGAAGCTCCCGCTCGAACTCCAGATCGAGCTGCAGCTTGGCCACGAGCGGTTTCTCCGCACCGGCCGGGAAGAGCTGGTTGTAGCGGTCGACCTTGGCCTGGGCCTCCGAATAGCGGCCGGAACGGGCAAGGAGAACGCCCATGTTGTAAAGCACGCCCGGCACGTCGGGCTGCAACGCATCAGCCTTCGCGAACTGCTGGTAGGCGGTCGCGTAATCCTTCATGTCGGCAAACTTCTTCCCGAAGTAAACGGCCTTCACGAACTCCTCGCTCGGAGGCATCGCCGCGGATGTGGCAGGCTGAGGACCTGTCGCGGGGGCGGGTGGCGGTGCCTGTCCGAAGAGGCTGAACGCAGAAACCAGAAACCAGAAACCAGAAACCAGAAGGCGCGCCGCCATCACGATTCTCATTTCCGCCTTCCGCCTTCTTTCTTCTAGTTTCTGGTTTCTGGTTTCTGGTTTCATTTCAGCAGCCCCTCGATCACAGAGTTGAGCCACAACTGCTGCTGCTCGGTCGGCGACGTCGTGGCCAGCAGCGCGTAGAGCGCGTGGCGTTTCTGCTGATCGGACGCCGCGCTGTCGCGCAACACGCGCTCGGGATCGGTGACGCCCGGGTCGAAGATCACGTCGGAAGCATCCCTGGGTGCCCAGTGCTGTGGCACGTCGCTTCCGAACAGTTTTGCCACCACGGCAAGGCGGTCGCTCTCTTTTCTGGCGATATTCGCAGATGCCACGAGGCGGCTCCTGGCACCGGAACCGACGATGATCGACCGAAGGTTCGAGAGAAGCTGGATGCGCTGCGTACAGGCGTCCAGGACCTGAGCCTTGATCGATTCGTCGCCGATGCTGCCGCTGACTTTCAGCACGTTCTGGATGCGTTGCGATTCATAGCTCACAAAGGCGTCGGCGACATCTTCCGGCGCCGGGAGATCGGGATCGTCCACGACCGCGACCGGTTCGATGGGGATGGGCGCCGGTGCAGCTTGCGCGGGTTGCGGTGCCGGAGTCGGCTGCACTGGGGCGTCGGCAACGGGAACCGGTGCAGGCGCTGGCAGCGTGGAAGGCGGAGACTGTGGCCCGGGTGGCGTTGCCGGGACGACTTCCGCCGAGGAGGCGATCCCCGGGAGAGGGATCTCGACCAGAGGCAGATCGAGCGATGACGTCGTTGTGGGAGTCGTGTCGACCGCCTTCGTGCTCCGCAGATCGTCCGGCGAGTTGGAGACTGTCGTGGCCGTGGCCGCACGTGGCATCGAGACAAGTTTCGGGCCACCGATGAGCGGGGTCATGCTGAGCGGAGGAGCCAGGTCGTGGATCAGTTCCGAGTCCGGCGGAACTCTGGCGTCGAGCAGGCGCTCGCGTACGCGCTGCCGGATCTCTTCTTCGTCGTGGACCTGCTGGGCCCGCGCGGCATCCGTCAGCGCGTTCGGGCTGGCTCGTTCGATGGTCATATCGCAGTGGCACGGACCGAATTTGTCGGCCTGCCACCAATCTCTCCGCTGCGCGTGAAAGAACTCGACGACGGCCATATTGCGTTTGAATTGCGAATCGCGGGCACGATCACATGCCGCCATCGAGGCGAACTGGTTGGTCCCGTACAACTCGATGAATTCGCGGGTATCCGGCTTGAACATCTGGACGTGATAGTGGAAGGTATCGCAGGGACGGCCGGCGACAGACGCAACCGGAGGACAGAGAAGGGGCTGTGCGAGCGCGGGGCTGAGGCCCGCGGCGAGGAGAGCCATGGCTGAAAATAAGGGGCGCATAGGAGCGGATCGAGTTGCCGGATTATATGTTCAACGTTCCCCTTCCACTGTCGTAACCTCTTCGTCAACAAGGAGAACCCAATGAAGAAACGCACACTGATTTTCACGGCCTCGGCGATCCTCATCGTCGTGCTCGCTGTGCCGTTCGCCGTTGCCCAGCGCATGCACGCTGCCGGCCGCGGACACGGCTGCATGGGTGGCGGCAGCATGATGATGTTTGGCCGTATGCAGCGCGCCAAGGCCGCCCTTGGACTCTCGGATCAGCAGGCTGCGGACATCAAGACGATCTTCACCGACCTTCGCACGCAGAACGAGCCGTACCGCACGGCTCTGCGGGGTGGAAGGCAGGCCATCGCGCAGGCGCTGCTGGCCAATCCGAACGACCTGGCCACGGCGCAGGCGCTGATCGACAAGCAGACCGACGCCGAGCGGCAGATCAAGGTGAACACGCTGAGCGCGGTTTCGAAGGCACTCAATGTGCTGACCGCCGATCAGCGCACCAAGGCCGCGGCCTTCCTGCAGCAACGGATGGCAAAGCGCGCCGCGAAAGCCGATAAGTCTGATAAGTAGGAAATGATGGACGCGACATCGACGTTCGGGGGAGCCGCAGCCGCAACCAGCTCCCTCGCGCTCGATCGTCTGGTTTTCGCGGCGGAGAGGGCGCAGACGAAAAGCGCGGCAAACGAAGACCCGATTGAAGCGCGAGCAATTGCTGCCGTCAAAGCCCGTGATGCCGGGTCATACGATTACCTCGTCTCGAAATACATGAAGCGGGTCGTCTCGATCGCC
>DATLWH010000377.1:0-2167 GCA_035576505.1 Thermoanaerobaculia bacterium
TTCGGCCGCCTCGAGATACCAGGCGTCGCCGCGGCGCCGCACCTGCACGAAGAGCGCGTTGGCGTTGCTCTCGATGGCCGCATCGACGATGCGATCGACGTCCACGCGGGTGGCGAACGGCGTGCGAAAGGTGTCGACCCAGTACGCACGGTACTCGGGACGAGTCTCATCCCCACAGACGACGGTCGCGGCCGCGAGGAGCAGGACGATGGCGAGAGACCGCTTCACTGATGGAGATGATTGTAAATGCTGCGTGTTCAATGTTGAATGGTTGATTGAATGTGACGCACGGGAGTCGGGGGTCGGGGGTCGGAGCTGAGACTCTCCGACTCTCCGACCCCCGACTCCCGACCCTCGACCCCCACCATCCATGCAACGCTCCATCCCCAAACCCCCGCCCGGCAACCGTCCTCTGAAAACCCTCGAGCGCGTCCTGTCGAAGGCCGGCCTTGGCTCGCGAACGGAGGCCCGGAGTTGGATCGGCGGAGGACGGGTGAGTGTCAACGGCCGCGTCGTACGCGATCCTGACGCCTGGGTCGACCTCGAGCGCGACCGCATCGCCTTCGACGGCAAGCCGCTTCGCACCGAGCAGCGCACGTACCTGCTGCTGCACAAACCGGCTGGATACATCACCACCTATCGCGATCCGCACGGACGTCCGACGATCTACGACCTCATGCCGGAGCGCGAACGCTATCTGTTTCCCGTCGGGCGGCTCGATCTCGACACGAGCGGCCTGCTGATCCTGACGAATGACACGCAGTTCGCCGAGCGGCTGACGAATCCCGAGTATCACGTCCCGAAGACGTACCTCGTCCACGCCAGCCGGCCCCTCTCCGACGAAGAGCTGGACACCCTTCGCCGCGGCATCGAGCTGCGCGACGGACCGACGCGGCCTGCCCGTGTCGCGCGTATGGCCGAGAGCGCCTTCGAGATCACCGTCACCGAGGGGCGAAACCGGCAGGTCCGCCGGATGGTCGAAGCGCTCGACGCCGCGGTGGAGACACTCGAGCGCATCGCCATCGGATCGATCCGCACCGGTGACCTGCCCTCAGGCCGAACGCGGGCGCTGACTCCGGACGAGGTGAGTTCGTTGACGGGGGTCGGGAGTCGGGGGTCGGGCGTCGGAGGACGGCGTTAGCCGGCACGGCCGGCGGCGTTTGTTGCCTCGGCCACATCTCGCGCGGTCGTTACGTGTGGCCGGTTCACCAGGCCCGGCCTGGTTGGACTGGAGAGTCCGACCTACGTTCGTCCTCCCACTCGCCGCAGCCTCTCTTCCCGACCTCCGACCTCAGCAACCCAGCAGCCCAGTAACCGACTCCCGACCCCCGCTCGTTATACGATCCCTTCAAATGTGGACCGCACGCCGTATCCTCAAAGAGCTCGCTGATCCTGACCGCCGCCGCCGCATCCTCGCAGCGTTCTGGCGTTTCGGCGACGATGCCGCAAAGCTGATTGCCATCGCCCAGTTGGCCAAGACGCTGCATTTTCGCGAAGAGACGATCCGGAAGATGCCGATGGAGAAGAAAGCCGACCTCTTCGCCTCCCGTGCCACGGCGCCGGAGTACGAGCAAGCGCTCGAAGCCGCGCTGATGCACTACCACACCCACGAGCAGAGCGCCCTCTTGGCGGCCTTTCTGGATTATTGGAAGATCCCCCACGTCAACGGCTCGATCGAGGATGATGAATATGCGACCCCGTCCGCCGATCAGGTGCGCGACGCCGTCCGCGAGCTCGGCACGTTCCCGCCCCGTGATGTTGCCATCTATCTCGCCTCCGCCGGTCTGCTCATGGGCGAAGAATGGCGCGCGTCAACGTGGCCGGTGGTAGATGAGCTCGCAGGGAAATTGATGGATTAGTGATTAGTAGATCAGTGGATTAGTAGATCAATGGGTTCGTGGATCAGTGGATCAGGCGCGAGTCGATCGACGCATCCGTGAGATCTGTTGATCCGCTAATCTGATCTACTGATCCACTAATCAACTGATCGACGAATCCGCGCTACCGCGCCCTCACGGGCTGTACCGTCGCGTCGGAATGCCCTCGGCCTTGCTGATGCTCAACTCTGCCATGATCTTGATCAGCTTCCTGCTCGCCAGATCGGCCGAAACATACGTTTCGCACAGCAGGTCGATATGCGACTGCGCTTCGTCGGCGGAGATCGTGA
>DATLWH010000378.1:0-5345 GCA_035576505.1 Thermoanaerobaculia bacterium
GGCCGGCTCGGGCTTCGTCAGCGCCTCCGGCACCGGCTGGACCTGCAACAACGTCGCGGGCGTCGTGACCTGCACGCTGCCGACGCTGGCCGTCGGACCCGCGAATCCAATCACCTTGACGATTACCGCCCCGCCCGTGGCATCGCCGGGAACACTCTCGAACACGGCTACGGTCAGCAGCGCCTCCGCTGATCCGGTACCGGGCAACAACAGCAGCACGTCGACAGTGCCCATCCTGCCGGGCAGCGCCATCCCGGCGCTTGGCAGATGGATGCTCGTGATGCTGGCCGCTGTCCTCGGAGCGATCGCTCTGGTACGGAGAGCGTAGTCCCGCGGATTCCTCTCAGCGCCTTCAAGGCCGAGCGACAGAAGCTGTCGCTCGGCCACGAGTCGAGCGGCGCATTCCAGGGTTCGGCGCGCTGCGCGCTGATCGATTAACGCTTGTGGCGTCAATTATGGCGTTCCCCTTTAAGTAGCATCCGGCGGTCACATCCACTAAACTTGCGTTGGGCCGAACATCCAGTTGTTCGAAAACTAATTGCAAACGTGGAAGACGTGGGGGTACGTGTGAAAAAAGTGTTGGCGATGGCGGTGGTTCTCCTTTCCTGCTCGGTTCTCTACGCGGACATCTCGGTTACCGACCGTTCGTCGACGATGCGCTTGATCGCCGATCAGACGATCCTGCGGCCGAGCGCGAATGCGGTCACGCCGCCTGACCGCGCGGCGTTGAGAGCCGCAAACCAGGCCAAGCGCGACGCGAAACACGCCAGGCAACACGCTCACAACAAGGGCCTGACGCCGTCGACTCTCGCACTCCACTCGCGTGCGTTGGCCACCGGGTCGATCGGACTGATCGATGCCGCCGGTCTGAAGTATTTCATCAACACCAACATCACATTCAGCACCTCGTCTTCGGCATCGGGTGCCGCCTCGGAGGCGTCGTATCAGAACGCGATTGTTGCTTCAACGGTGGCCGGCGGAACGGTCATGTCGTCGCTGAGCGATATGTTCGACGGCTACAACGCGATTTGCGTGAGCCTTACGAATGCCACCGGTCCATGCGAAACCGGCAATGCTTCCTTTGTGATGTATAACAAGAACGGCCCGGCAGCGTTCGACGCCACCGTCCCCGCGGGCCCGACCTGTACCAACCGCCAGATCGCCTACCCGGCGCAGACGATCGGCGCTCTCTCGGTCAAGAGAAAGGTCTTCGTCCCCACCAACGACCGGTTCATCCGCTGGATGAACTTCTTCACGAACACCTCCGGCGCGCCGGTGACATTCACGATGATCACGAGCAACAACCTCGGATCCGACAGCAACACCAAGATCATCAGCTCATCGAACGGGGACAACGTCGCCCAGACCACGGACAATTGGATCACGTCGTTTCAGAATTTCACAAGCGCCACGGTCGGCACCACATCGACCGATCCTCGCATCGGCCATGTGATCCAGGGCCCCGGTGCGCCGACGCCCGTCTCGAACATCCATTTCGTCGATGGGGATGACAATCCCTTCTGGGTCTACTCGATCACGCTGGCCCCCGGCCAGACGAAGGCGATCCTGAACTTCGCCACCGGCCAGGGAACGAAGGCCGCCGCAAACGCCCAATCGGCCGCTCTCGACAATCTCCCCGCCACATCGACCCAGTGCCTGTCAGCCGTGGAGCTCAGCCAGGTGGTGAACTTCGTCACATCGACCGACCTCTCGATCACGAAGAACACCTCGGCCCTGACCGCATTCGGCGGCAACCCGATCACCTACACGCTCTCCGTCTCGAACCTCGGGCCGTCGCAGGCCTCGAGCGTCTCGGTCAGCGACACGCTGCCGGCCGGCTCGAGCTTCATCAGCGCCTCCGGCACCGGCTGGACCTGCAACAACGTAGCGGGCGTCGTTACCTGCACGCTGCCGACGCTGGCCGTGGGACCCGCCAATCCGATCACCTTGACGATCAACGCGCCGCCGGTGGCATCGCCCGGAACACTCTCGAACACCGCAACGGTCAGCAGCGCCTCGAGCGACCCCGTTCCGGCGAACAACAGCAGCACGAAGACGGTTCCCATCCTGCCGGGCAGCGCCATTCCGGCGCTCAGCAGATGGATGCTCGTGATGCTGGCCGCCGTCCTCGGAGCGATCGTTCTGGCACGGAGAACGTAGTCCGCGAGAAACGTGGGGACATGTCCGCTCAGGATCAGAAGATCGAAGCAGCCCGTGAGGCTCTTCGATCGGTCCGGAGCGGCATGTCCCTCGGTCTCGGGACTGGCAGCACGGCAAAGGAGTTCGTCACCCTCCTCGGCGAATCGCTCGCACGCGGCGACCTGAGCGACATCCGTTGCACCTGTACGTCGAAGCAGACCGAGGATCAGGCGCGCTCGCTCGGCATCCCGCTCTTCGACCTCGCCGCGATCGCGCCGCTCGACCTCGCCGTCGATGGAGCAGACGAGATCGACGCCCGCCTCCGTCTGATCAAAGGGCGGGGCGGCGCGCTGCTTCGGGAGAAAATCGTCGAGCAGCAGGCCAGGCGCTTCATCGTCATCGCCGATGAGTCGAAGATCGTCGAACGGCTCGGCGCAGGCGTGCTGCCGGTCGAGGTGACCCCGTTCGCGCGCGACGTTCTCGAGAAGCGATTCTCGACGATGGGCCTTGCCCCCGTGCTCCGCCTTCGCGACGGCCAGCCGCGCATCACCGACGAAGGACATCTCATCCTCGACGTCCAGGTTCCCGCGCAGACCGACATCGCCGACATCGTGGAACAGATCCGCGCGCTCGCCGGAGTGGTCGAGACCGGCTTCTTTCCGACCGAGGCCACCGAGGCGCTCATCGCCACGAGCAACGGCGTGCGCCGGATGGCGCGTTGAGACTCGCGCAGTGGGGCCGGTTCCGGCATCGCAATTCGAGCTGACGCTCTCTCCGCCCTAATACCCCCCCGCCGCCCCCCCGTGGCGCACGTCGGAGATCGCCAGCAGTTTCTTCCCGTCGATCGACACCGCCTGCACGTCGCCGATCGACTCGCGGGCGCGGACGCCGTGCCCGAGGGCGAGCAACGCGTCAAGCGTGGCCTGAGGGGTGCGCCCCTGCTCGTAGCTAATCTCCTCGGGGACGGCCTGCTGCGACCAGCGGGGGGCGGCGATGGCATCGGCGGGCATCCGGTTGAACACGAGCATGTCGAGGAGGATCTGGGCCATCGTCGTCGAAATCGCCGCGCCGCCCGGCGTCCCGATCGCCAGAATCGGTTTCCCGCCGCGCAGCACGATCACCGGCGCAAGGGGTGATGCCGGACGGTTCCCTCCGGCCACGGAGTTCGCGGTGAAGGAAGCGGCGCTGAAATCGTTCATCGCGCTGTTCAGCAGGATACCGAGGCCGGGAACGGTGAAACCGCTTCCCCCTTCTTCGCCGATCGACGTCGTTAGTGAAACGACATTGCCTTTTGTATCGACGATGGAGACGTGGGTCGTATGGCCCGCCGGCTGCGTGACGGAGCCAGGCTCCGCGAGCACGCTGGTCGGCGTCACGCGGTTGGGATCGATCGATGCGCGCCAGAGGGCGGCGCGTTCGTCGGAGAGTAGATCGTGCATCGGCACGCGGCCCGAGGCAGGATCGGCCAGATATTTGTCGCGATCGATGGCGGCCCGCCGCTCGGCCTCGGTGAGGAGATGAATGTAGGCGGGGCTCTCCAGCCCGGCCTTTCGCACGGGAGCTTCCGGGACGATCTTCAGAATCGATCCGATCACCAGTCCGCCCGCCGCCGGCGGCGCGACGCTGTAGATGTCCGCGCCGCGGAAGGAGATGCGCACCGGGGCGCGCCAGATCGGTTTGTAATCGCGCAGGTCGCGAAAGGAGAAGGCGCCTCCGGCCGTCTGCACCGCAGCGACGAGCTTGTTCGCAAGCTCTCCGTCGTAAAAATCGTGCGCCCCCTGCTCACCGATGCGAAGAAGCGTCTTCGCCAAGTCATCTTTCGCGAGGCGTTGCGCCGGCGCGACCAGCTCTCGCCAGGGACGGGATCCGAAGTGGCCGTGCATGGCGTCGAGTCCGGCCACGAAGCCGGGCACCGCCGCGGCCAGTACACCGCTGAACGCGGCGTTGCCCGGCGGCCGTTTTGCCGCGGCCGGCGCGGCCTCGCGGAAGTCGAGCGTCCAGACCGCTCCCGTTTCCGCGTCGTAGTAGGTCAGAAATCCTCCGCCGCCCAGCCCAGTCGCCTTCGGCTCGAGAACGGCCAGTGCGAAGGACACGGCGACCGCGGCGTCGATGGCATTGCCGCCGTTCTTCAACACGCTCAACCCGATCCTCGTCGCCGCCGGCGAAGACGTGGCGAGCGCGGCATGCGTAGCCGCAACCCGGGAGCCGGCGTAGGCGTTGGCGGCGAAGAGCATCACGACAACCGCCGTCCATTGCCGGAGCGCCACGCAAGGCGCCTCAAGGGAGCGCCGGCGTCCCGCCGGCTGGCTCGGCGGCGTCCCGCCGCAGACCCGCAAGACTCCAAACATTCGCCTGTAACCCGGCGGCGAGGACGCCGAGACGGCAGCGCTCCCTCGCTGCAATTTCACTTCCGTCCCCGGCGGGGGGAGAGGTTTCGCTCGTAGACGATCTTCAGCCCTTTCAGCGTCAGGTCGTCATCGACATACTCGATGTACTCGGAGTCGGGGGCGAGCAGAGAGGCCAGGCCGCCGGTGGCCACGACCGCTTTGACGTCCGGCACCTCGCGCTTCATGCGGCCGAGGATGCCGTCGACCAGGCCGAGGTACCCGAAGTAGATCCCCGACTGCATGTTCACGATCGTGTTCGTGCCGATCACCGACTCCGGCCTGCGGATGTCGACGCGCGGCAGGCGCGCCGCCCTTGCGAAAAGCGCCTCGGCGGAGATCGTCAGCCCCGGCGCGATCACGCCGCCGATGTAGCGGGCGTCGAACGTCACGACGTCGAACGTCGTGGCCGTACCGAAGTCGACGATGATGGCCGGCCCGCCGTACTCCGCGTGCGCGGCCACGCAGTTGACGATGCGGTCGGCGCCGACTTCCGCCGGGTTGTCGGTATGGATGGCGATGCCGGTCTTCACTCCCGGCTCGACGAAGAGCGCATCGAGCCCGAAGAACTTCCGCACCATCGAAGCGATGGAGTGGTTGAGCGGCGGCACGACCGACGAAACGATGGCTCCTTCGAACGTATCGGAGAACGTTTCGCCGATGAGCTGCCGCGCCAGAATCCCGTACTCGTCCGAGGTCCGTTCACGGGCCGTGGCCAATCGCCACGAGCTGACGAGCGTGTTGCCACGAAAGACACCGAGCACGATGTTCGTGTTGCCGACGTCGACGACGAGAAGGTTGGACACGGGAGTAAGAGTAACG
>DATLWH010000379.1:0-2305 GCA_035576505.1 Thermoanaerobaculia bacterium
TGTCGGAGCAGGGTCGAACGGCGGACTCGTTACCGTGACCGACATCCTTCCGAATGGTCTGTCCGCGGTCTCCATGAACGGCTTCGGATGGACGTGCGACGTGGCCACCGTCAAATGCACGCGCAGCGATGCGCTCGCCGGAGGGGCGAGTTACCCGATCATCGGGTTGGTCGTGAGCGTCTCCGTGAGCGCCCCCGCCAGCGTCACGAACACCGCGACCGTATCGGGCGGCGGCGACAGCAACCCTGCGAACAACACCGCCAGCGACCCCACCACAATCGTTCAACTTCCCGATCTGACGATCACCAAGACGCACACCAGCAGCTTCGTTCCCGGCCAGATCGGAAGAGCGTACACGATCACCGTGGCCAACAGCGGCGGGGCCGCAACCAGCGGAACGGTCACGGTCACGGACAACCTGCCCGCCGGCCTGACGGCCACGGCCATGGCAGGAGCCGGCTGGAACTGCGACCTCCCCTCGCGCACATGCACGAGGTCAGACTCATTGGGCGCCACCGCCACGTATCCGGCCATCACGCTGACGGTGAACGTCGACAGCAACCCTCCGTCAGCCGTCACGAACACCGCGTTTGTCTCGGGTGGCGGAGAAGTCACCACGTCCAATGACACGGCAAGCGATTTCACGGCCATCATCACCACGCCGGCCAACCTGGTCGCCACCGCCATCTCCACCTCGCAGGTAAGTCTCACCTGGAACCCGGTCGTCAGCGCGACGGGCTATCAGGTCTTGCGCAGTTCCAACAACGGCCCCTTTTCCGTGGTCGGAGCGCCGCTGTCAAACTCCTTCATCGACCCGTCGTTGACCGCGAACACCACATACCTTTATCGCGTACGCGCCACGGACAACACCGCCGTCGGTCTGACGAGCAACCTCGACCTGGCCACGACCATCCTCTTCACCGACGATCCGATCGTGGCCGGTTCGACGACGATGAAAGCCGCGCACGTGACCGAGTTGCGAACGGCGGTCAACGCCGTCCGCGCCGCGGCCGGGCTGTCGGCGGCAACCTTCACCGATACCTCACTGGCGGCGGGCTTTCTGATCGAGGCCGTCTACATGACCGAGCTGCGGTCGGCGCTCGACCCGGCACGCGCGGCCATCGGGGTGCCGGCGATGGTTTACACCGACCCGTCACTCGCGACCGGGACGACGATCAAGGCAGCGCACATCCGGGAACTTCGGGCGGGCGTGAAATGAGAAAACTCATTTCACGCCGTTTCGAAGCTCGGTGATGTCGCTCGCCAGGATGCTCATCCCCGCGGTCAGCGGATTGCGCGCATAGACGATCGGAGGCTTGGCCAGCCCGGCGCGCGCGGGGTCGAGAGCCTGCCGCAACTCCATGAGAGTGGCGGCCCTGACCGGCAGGCCGGCGACGTTGGGGTCGGCGAACAGGAATGGCGCGAGACCGGCCTGCACGCGCATGAAGTTGACATACGCGCGAAGCTCCGCGATGTGCAACGCCTTGATCCGCGTGGAACTGGCCATGAGTGGATCATCGGAAAATACGACAGGACAGCCGCTCGCCGGGGGGACGTAGACCGTGAACTTGCTGGTCGCGGTCGAGCTCGACGTAACGGTCACAGTGGTCGTGCCGATCGGAAAGAAGGATTCCGATGCCGGCGAGCCGATCAATGGACCACAACTGCCGGTCGATCCGAGAGGGCCGTAGTTCACCGTCGCGCCGCATTTGTTAGGGTCATTCGGCACGGTGATGTCAGCGATCGGGTTGATGACACAAAGCTGGCCGCAGGCTCCCGGCCCCACTGCGTGGGTAGCGACACCCGTCACCTTCAGGGTGTAACTGGCGCAACCGCTATTGGCAACCATCTCGTGCACGACCACAACGAAGGTTTGCCCGGCAGGGATGGTGAACGACCACGCCGCCGACGCGCCAAACGTGCTGTTGCCTGGATCGGAGAGGTAGTTCTGCAGGATGTTGGCCGGGTTGTAGCTGCCGGCATAGGCCGCCGCAAAGACATCGCAGGCAGAGGTGACGTTCACCGTCACGCAAGACGCGCCGCTGGTAAAGGTATACGCATCGAATCGACGCCCCGGGGTCGTATCAAAGATCGAGGCACTCTTGGTAAGGGTGCAACTGCCGGGATTCGCGTCCCGGAAAAGCCGTCCGGTCTGCACCGGGTCACCGGCACCGATGCTGCCCGTAATCATGCCAGCCGCTCCCGCTCCGCAGCTCGGTAATGTGAACGGAACGGTCGCGCTTCCCTGCGAAGAGGTCTTTGTGAGCGTGAAGTCGATCAGCGTTCCGCACACGAAGCCGAGAGA
>DATLWH010000380.1:0-4306 GCA_035576505.1 Thermoanaerobaculia bacterium
AAACACCGAAATCAAGTTTCCGGTGGTCATAGAGAGAGGGTCACACCCGTTCCCATTCCGAACACGGCAGTTAAGCCTCTCATCGCCAATGATACTGCGCGGGCAACTGTGTGGGAAAGTAGGACGCCGCCGGGATAAAATCTGCGAAAGGCCCTTGGGGAAACCCAAGGGCCTTTCTTTTTTCCCGCGGAGTTCGCTTTCAGCCGACAAGGACCTGCGCGCAGAATCCCGGCGCACCCCTTTGCGTGGAGTGTCAGGGGCGGGCAGCGGTGGCGACGAGTTGCCGTCCGAAGGTGCGGCTCCGGACGTTCAAATAGAAAAGAATGTTCAAGAGCTGAAAGATTGCACGCTGAAAAACGCCTATTCGGTCATCTCGAAATTGCCCGGTCGTTCCCGGCGCGGCCGATAGCGCAATCCGAAACAAGGTGTGGAACGGAAAACCCCAGGCCGAAGCGTGAACGTCCCGGAATCCGGCACCCTCGATCAGGTCTGTAAGCTCATCCAGCCGGTAGTGCTTGCGGTGGCCGATCGCGCGGTCGAAATCGTTCATTGTGCCGGAGGGGACGGTGACGACCAGCCGACCCTCCGGGCGAAGAATGTCGTGCGCCAGCCGAAGAGCGCGCTCAGGAGTGGCCAGGTGCTCGAGAACTTCGCTGCAGACGACGATGTCGGCACGGTCGCGAAGTCCAGCGCCGGCGTCGTCATCGAGATCGCCCTGCACGAACTCGGCTGATGGCAGGCGTTGTCTGGCGAGAGCAAGCGCGCCTGGTTCCATATCGATGCCGACAAGCCTGGCATCAGTAAAGACCAGACCGATCCGCTCCAGTAGCGCTCCGCTGCCGCATCCCATGTCGACCACCACTGCCCTCCGTGGGGCGCCCTTCAACTCATGAACGACCAGCCTCCAGCGATGCCGCTGCGCTGGGCTGAGCTCATTCGCGAGCGAGAAGTTGCGCCACAGCTCTTCGTTTTCGGCAGCATCGCTCATGGGTGGTCGTCCCGGCGCCGGGCGCGGATCTGATCCTCGCTGTTCCGCATGGCATAGGCACGATAGAGCTGCGAGATGCGTTTGTAGATGATGAACAATGCGTTCTCGCCGCCGATGCGAAACGGCCGAACGTTGTGGGTCATCCCCACTCGCTCCCGATAAGGAATGTGCAATTCGGCGAAACGGCGGCCAAGTTTGTGCGCGGCCTCCAGCTTGATCTCCGCGCTGAAGTTCCACCCATTCGCGACGAGCCGCAACTCAGAGAGTGCGCTCTTGCGGAAGATCCACATTCCGGACAGCAGATCGTGGAAGTACTTCAGAGAGACCGCGCTGCCGAGAAGGCTGAGAGAGCGATTACCGAACTGATTCAACGACTCCATGCTCTGGCGGTCTGCCAACGGGAAGCGCGAGCAGGAGACGAAGTCGAGTCCGCGGCGATCCATCTCCTCAACGATCTGCGGCGCCAGCTCGACGGGGTACGTACCGTCGGCGTCGCCGGTGATGATGATGTCCCCGGTCGCGGCGATGAATCCGGTCTTGTACGCCAAACCATAACCGCGAACGAGCTGGACAATCACGGTGGCGCCAACGCGCTCGGCGTTGATCTTCGTCAAATCCGAGGAGCCCCCATCGATGACAATGACTTCGTCGATGCCATCGGGAGCGCGCTCGATGGTCGCGACGACGCCTTCCTCCTCGTTCAAAGCGGGAATGACGAGAGTTGCCCGATGGGAGCCGAACATCGGGCGCGAGTATACGGCGTGCGATACGATCGCTTGCGATGAGCGACGACTACCCGCTCGACTTGCAGCGCGTTGCTTACTCGTACCTCGAGCGTCCGAACAGAAGTGTACTGACGCTGCTGGAGCGCAACGTTCTCCGTGTCCGGCCGGACGCGACGATCCTCGACGTAGGCTGTGGCTGCGGCGCGAACGCCCGTATCGTGCGCGCGCGTCGGCCGCAGGCACGAATCATCGGCATTGAGCCGAACGCGAAGGCGGCGGAGGCGGCACGCGAGGTCTGCGACCGCGTGTTTCACGGTACGCTCGAAGAGTGGGTGGCATCCGGAGATGATGTCCCGGCCGTCGATGCGGTCGTCCTCAGCGATGTCCTCGAGCACGTCGCCGATCCTGTGCAGTGGCTGCGCACGATGGCCGCATTGCCGCGCTTCGCGAACGCGACGTGGATCATCTCCGTCCCCAACTTCGGCGTCTGGTACAACCGTCTTCGAACGCTTGCCGGCCGCTTTGACTACGCCTGGTCGGGGCTTTACGATCGCACCCACCTCCGCTTCTACACGCGAAAATCGATCTGCCGTTTGCTGGGCTATTGCGGTTTCGAAGTCCTGGCAGTGCGTGGCACGGCTTCGATTGTCCAATCGGCGGCGCCGCTGTTGCGGAAAGGGTTCGCCGCCGAGCTGAAGTCTGGCGACCATCTGGCCTTGACGGGCTCGTGGGCGTTCCGGCTGTACCAGCGCGCGGTCGAGCCGGCGGAGGAAATGGTCTGCAATCTGTGGCCGTCGCTGCTGGCCTTTCAGATCGTCATCGTGGCACGCCGGCCGCGATAGCATGCTGGCAATGCACGTCGTTGGTCGCCTGACGAAGTTCTTCACGCAGCTCATCAGCGAGACGAGCGGCCTTTCGCTGGCTGACACGCTTGCCCTTGCCGAGCATGCGCCGCAGATCGCCGGCGATAGCGAACTTGCGCACGAGATCCGCGAGTTCCGCGCAATCCTGGCCCGTTTCCGTATCGACGCCGCGCCGATCGAGTCGCTCCTCGACCACGCTGTGGCTCGATCGCTGGCAGAGTTCTTCCGGGCCTTTCCGATTTCCTTTCGCGATGAGCACATCCACCTCACCGGCTCGCTCGATGCGGAGTTCATCTGGCCGCGCCTCGCGAAGTTGCTCGACGGCCCGAATCGGGCTCTCTACGAGGCGAAAATCGCGGAGGTGTACGGGCTCGGGTCGCTTCCGATCCGAAGCGTTGCCGACGTCGACCGTCTGATCCGCCTCGGCGATGACGATCGTTTCGACCGTTATCTGAAGATCCTATACCTGGCAAAGCTGATCCTGACGACGCGCGAGGCCCATCGTGAGGCTGCCTACCACATGGCCAAACGGTTGCACCGGGAGGCGAACGTCGGTTCGATCCGGTTGAAGTTCACGCTCTTTCGCGAGACGACTGACTCCTCCGAGCAGATCCCCGGCATTGGAGATCTGACGGCCGAGGATGTCGTGCTGGGGTTGTACGAAGGCTTTCGCCTGTTTCAGAGCGAAGTGCCGGCGTTCCGGTTCATCCTCTCGCCGAGCTTTCGCAAGGAACCGGGGTTTTACGACGCCACGCGCTATCCCAATAAACGGGCAAGCTTCGACGATCAGGTGCGTCAGATCATCGAGCTGCTCAAGCACCATCCCGAGCTTCGCGACGTCGTCACCGAGGTCGACACCGTCGGCAACGAGCGAGGCTTTTATCGAAAAGCGCACTTTCAGGAGATGCGTGTCGGCTTTCGCAAGCTGCAGGCGTACGGTTTCCGCACCCGCAGCCATCATGGCGAGACATGGAACACGCTTCGGCAGGGAATCCAGGCCGTCGATAACGCCATGAACATCTGGTATGTCGATGCCATCGAGCACGGGCTGTCCCTCGGCATCAACCCGAACTTCTACTTCCACCGCCTGCTGCAGCGCGTGTTGAGCGCAAACAACCGCGGCGAGCCGGTCGCGCGCGGCAGCCGCGAATACGATGAGCTTCTGGACATGGACTGGTACGGCCGCGATGAGATCCGCGACAAGCTCCTGAGCGGCGTGCCGCTCACCGATGGCCAGGCGACGCTGGCAACGAAGACGAAGTTTCACCACGCCCGCGAGGTCGAGCATTACCAGCACGACGTCCTGAATCGCATGATCGACAAGCGCCTGACGCTCGTGGCACTACCGTCATCGAACAAGAAGCTGACCGGCGCGCTGTCGGACTACAAGCACCATCCGTTCTCGTGGTGGGAAAAGAAGGGCTTGCGTCTGGGCGTCGGGACTGACAACGACGTCACGCTGAACACGAACTTCATCCGCGAGATGCTCATCCTCCTCTTGACCGATCCGCTGGAGTTGAAGATCACGAAGCTGCTGATCGTGACGACGGGCGAGTCACGGCGATCGCATCTCAGTCACCTGTTGTGGCAGATGCGAAAGGCCAGCGAGGTCTGAGCTACGCCGCTGCATTGGTGGCCTGATCGGACGTGATGCGGCCGTCGTGAATCTCGACGACGCGGCTGGCGCGGCGGGACAGGGCTGGGTCGTGGGTGATGATCACGATCGTGCG
>DATLWH010000381.1:0-4496 GCA_035576505.1 Thermoanaerobaculia bacterium
ACAACCCACTCCCCACCCCCCCACTCCGGCAGCAAACTTGCTTTGTGGTAAAACTCAGCTCGGGCATGCGTAAACTACTCATCGTTCTCGCGATCCTCTTCACGGCGTTGCCTCTTTGTGCGCAGTGGCGGCGTGCCAATCTGTATGGTGCGGATGTCCGCGCGCTGATCATCGACCCTTCGAACCCCGACACGCTGTATCTCGGCACGAGCGGCGGCGAGGTTTACGTCTCCACCGACGGCGCCAGGAGCTGGCAGAACCCTCGCGGCGGCATCCCCTTCCCCGGCTACGTCGTCGACAACCTGGTGATCGACCGCAAAGGGCGCCTCTGGGCAGCCTGCTGGGGCGCCTGGGGCGGCGGTGTGATTGCCGTTTCGGACGATGGCGGACGCAACTGGACGCGCCGCGATGCCGGTCTCGAGGATTTCTCCGTTCGCGCCATCGCCATCGATCCGCACGACGCCGACTTTGTCATCGTCGGCGGCCTTACCGGGGTCTATCGCTCGACCGATGGCGGCGAGTCATGGAGCCGGATCTCCGATCAGATCAACGTCGAATCGCTCGCGCTCGACCCGCGCACGCATGACCGAATCTACGTCGGCACGTGGCGGCAGGGAACGCGCACCGATGACGGCGGCAAGACCTGGAAACTGATCAACAACGGCATGGTGCTCGATACCGACATGTTCTCGATCACCATCGACCGCTACAACCCCGACAAGGTCTGGGTCTCGACATGCGGCTGGGTCTACAACACAGCGAACCGCGGTGAGAACTGGACGCGTTACCGCGATGGCTTCGACAACCGCCGCATCCATGACATCGAGCTCGATCCGTGCGATCAGGATTCGATCTATGCCGGCTCGGTGGCCGGTCTGTACCACAGCCACGACGGCGGCAAGACGTGGTACGCGATCAGCGACGAGTCGCTCGTCGTCAACACGATCGCGCTCCATCCGCAGAGACCCGGCCGCGTGATTCTCGGCGTGGAAGGCGACGGCGTCTATCTCTCGAACGACAACGCCAAGACGTTCGTGCGCTCGTGCGAAGGTCTCCGGAACCTGACGATTACCTCCGTCGCCGCCGATGTATCGCGGCCGAAGAACGTCTACGCGGCAGTCGTGTTCGGCGGCGCCTCGAGTGGCATCTATCGCTCGACCGACTCCGGAACGACGTGGACGAAGCTGGTCACGAATGACCTTCCCCAGGTTCTCTCGCTCGTCATCACGGAAGACGAGGCGGTCAAGTTTGTGGCGGGGACGGAAAAGGGATTCTTCTGGAGTAAGGATGGCGAGCATTGGACGCAGGCCCCGCCGGCCGGCTTTCCCATCCGCGTCGACAAGGTGCTCCGCTTCAACAACTTCCGTTATTTCGCCGCCACGGCGGAAGGCGTCTTCACGAGCCGCGACGCCGGCAGGAGCTGGTATCGCCTGGCCGGGGCGGACAATCGCGCGGTGGACATGGCCATCGGTAACCTCGGCGAGAAGCGCGCGCTCTTCGCGCTGACGAGCGCCGGGGTGGTGGCGTTCGATGGAACGCAGTGGCTGCCGATCGACGGTGCGCCGTCGAACGGCCGCACTCTGGCGGTGCGCGGTTCCGGCGAGGCGCAGTTCGTTTTCGTAGCCGGCGCGCAAGGGGTGAAGGCGGGACGCGTCAGCGCCGACGGCAAGTGGACCGAGGTCGAAGCGCCGGACGCGCAGTTTGCCGCTGTCTTCGGCGGTTCGCGCAGCAGCGACAACTTCGTCTTCATCACCTCGCGCCAGCAGCACGAGATGCTCGTCGCCGAGCCGAAAGCATCGGACTGGCGCTCCTTCCCATTGCCCTCGCGCAACGCCGAAGTGACCTCCGTGGCCCTCGACCCGTTCGACAACGATCGCCTCTACGTCGGCACCCTCGGCGAAGGCGTCTTCATCTACGAAGGAAAGTCGGAAAAGTACGAGGCGAAGAAGAAGGCGCTGGAAGCGACTGCCGCGATGGGAACGAATTAGCCGGCACGGCCGGCGGCGTTGGTTGCCCAAGGCTCGGCCACCGTCTTCGTCAGATCTTTTCTTCCGCGTAGGCTCCTCGGCGGTTGCGCGGTCTCGGGGTTGCTGAGTGACGAAATTCCTGCTTTGCAACCCAGCAACGAACACCAGTTACCCGCGCAACTTCGACACCGCGAGACCCCGCAACCGAGCGATCGCGCGAACGCGACACCGCGAATCACTTCACCGGATCGTAATACCGAACCACCAGCATCCCCACGCCCTTCTGCGCCTGCTCGGACTTCGGGTCGGCGGAGAGAACGGCCATCACATTTGGCAGCGTCTGGTCGTAGAGAAGAATCTTTTTCGATCCCTTCCTCGGCTTGCCCAGCGACTCGCGCAGAAAGGTGCGTTCCTCCTCGAATGCCATCGGCGCCTCGGTCAGGATCGTGAAGAGCTCGAAGCGGATCGAGCTCAATCGCTCGCCGCGAAACTGCAGCGTGATCGATTTGTCGTCGGTGTAATCGACCACGAGCTGGCCCTCTGAATCGCCGCGCTTCGTCTTCCAACCGCTCGATTCCAGCGCTTTCACCGCCGCGGCACGATTCATCCCGATCCTGAGATGAAACGACTCGGGGCGCATCCATGACGTCTTGCTGTTCGACGGGAAAGCAGTGGCGAGTAAGAGAGCGAGAACCGCGATCATGCCGCTCCCTGCGTGGTGGCCTCGGCTTTCAACTGCGGATCCCATCCCACCACTGCGTTCCCCGTGCCGATGACGGTCCAGTAGCCATAGACCTCGGCCGGATAGGAGGGAAAGTCGAGCGCGGAAAGCATCCACGCCAGCGAGCCTGCCTTCACTTCACTCACCGCCATGTCCATGAACTCAGGCAGGACGGCGATCAGCTCACGCGTCCGCCCTTTGCGCATCAGATCGAGCACCTTCATGTCCCACAGGTACCCACTGTGCTCGTACACATGCTCGCGGGACATGTCCTCGGGGATGTCGGGCTCGGTGGTGAAGTGGCGGTGCGAGAGCGTGTTCGAGGCCAGCAGCACCGCGCGGCGTCCGCTCTTCTCGATGGCGCGCTTGGTGGCCTGACCGAGCTTCAGCATCTGCTGCTGCCCCATCTCATTCGAGAAGTAGTAAGGCGAGTTGTTCGACGAGATGCCCACGATCGGGATGTCCCACTCCGGATTCATCATGTGGCAGGAGACGATCGTGCCGTAATCGACGCGGAAGTTCGGGTTGCGCATCATCTTCGTGATCAGCCCATCCCGCCGCCCTTCCTCGGCGATCAGCTCCGCCAGTTCGACGTCGACCTTGATGTCGTAGTTGAAGCGGAAGAGGTTCGGGAAGATCGGATCGACCGAGAGCCCGTGAAACTCCGGCATGCCGAGGAAGTGATGCCCGATCACCGTCTGCCAGTGCGGCGAATGGACGAGAAAGACGTCCGGCTTCTTCTCCAGAAAGTGTTTTCGCGCCCGCTCATATCCCCAGCGCAGCACTTCCCATCCGCACTCCGACCGCGGCTCATTCCGCCAATGGTTCTCGCCGTAGACGATGTGCGGCGGATGCGGCGCAAGGACGCCGCCGATGATCGAGCCCGGCATGCCGCGATTTTACTCTGGAGTGCGGCGGCCTCGCCTCGCTACGCGTCCGGGCGCGCTTCTTCCGGCTCACGCACGGCGATGTCGATATCGCCCTCGTCGCTCTGCATCTCGCTCCGCCAGCGCTGCGCCTTCATCTGCTCGAAGATTCCGCCCGAGTGACCGGCCGGGATCCACGAGTTGCCGCCGCACTTCGGGCAGCGGCCGCGGAAGGCGATGTTCTTCCCGCAATCGGGACAGATGATCACCAGAGAGTGCGACAGCTCGAACTTCTGCTCACCCTCCGCGTCGAGGCTGTTCAGGAACGAGGCAAGATTGCTGAAGGTGTCTTCAAGAGACATAACGGCCAGGATTGGTCAAAGTGCATGGGGCGTGCCGTGTGCGCGGGAGTCGGGGGTCGGGGGTCGGGGGTCGGAGGTGGAAGAGTCGAGAGAGACGAGAGAGTCGAGAGTCGGGAGAGTCGGAGGTCGGAGAGCGATCCCTTAATGGATTCGCCGCTCCGACTCCCGACTCCCGACCCCCGACCCCCTCATACCCTCATCACATCAAACTGTTCATGATGCAGCGAGTCATCCGGCTTGAAGACCAGGTGCACACCCAGGTTGCGTTCGATCTCCTCGAAGATCGGATCGTTGGCGTTGTTCAGGGAGCTGTAGACGACCGGGTTGAGACGGACGATGACATCCTGTCCTTCGTGCAGATCGCGCAACTTCATCAGCTCGCGCCAGATCTCGAAGGCGATGGTGGTGTTCGACTTGATGCGCCCGCTGCCGCCGCAGTACGGGCAGGCCTGCGTCAACGAACGCTCCAGGCTCTGGCGCACGCGTTTCCGCGTCATCTCGATCAGGCCGAACTCGGAGATCTGCAGGATCTTCGTCTTGGAGCGGTCTTTTCGGATCTCAATCTCCAGCGCCTCGAAGA
>DATLWH010000382.1:0-2495 GCA_035576505.1 Thermoanaerobaculia bacterium
GCGCCGGCTGGCAGCGCCGCGAGGACGGCAACGGTTGTGAGGAGAGGTCTGGCGAGAGTGCGCATAGGAGATAGGAGAAGTTCGACGCAACCTGTATCCATCATTCCGCGGAAAGATTCACTTCAGAGTAACCGTTGCCCGAGGAACTGATGATGTGCGCGCACACCCTGCGGCGTGTCGTTGAACACCGCAAGAGGTGACGCAGACATACGCAGATGAAAAGCCAGTCCTATCTGCGCTCCATCTGCGTCATCTGCGGATCATCGTTCCTGCTCTTCGATTGACGTCACGCCGGCGGCCATCAAAAGGCCTATCCGCAGATGACGCAGATATACACAGATGAAAGGCGGTCCTATCTGCGTTCCATCTGCGTCATCTGCGGATGATCCGTCTCCGCGCGCTCCCCACGCATGACCACCATCAGCACGCTCGCGGAGACGACCAGCGCCCCCCCGAAGATCATGATCTGCCGCGGGTAGTGGAAAATCACCGCCCCCGTTGTGAACATGATCGAGTAGACCATCACCACCCCCGCCACCCACGCCACCGCGTTGCGTGACAGCTCGCCTCGCACCGGCTCGATGCCGATCTCGCGCGCGACCACACCCCACCCCGGCCCGGCCGGACGCACTTTCGCGTAGAACGCGTCGAGCGTCGCCCGCGGCTCGGGTTGCGTGAACATCGTCACGACGAGCCACACCACCGTCGTGGCCAACGTGGTGATGATCAGGCTGACGGCGAACCCGCGAGGCGATGCCGCGTCCATGAAGTTGCGTAGCGAGAGCGAGACGATCAGCGCTGCCGCCATCGCGCTCACTTCCGACCAGGCGTTCACACGCCACCAGTACCAGCGCAGGATGTAGACGAGGCCCGTCCCGGCACCGAGCATCAGCAGGAACTGCCAGGCGTGGCTGATCTGGTCCATGAACTGCGTGGCCACGAGCGAGAGGACGAGGGTGAGCGCCGTCGCCAGGCGCGAGGCCAGCACGTAGTGCCGCTCCGTCGCGTCGCGCTTGATGAAGCGCCGATAGAGGTCGTTGACCAGATAGCTCGATCCCCAGTTCATCTGCGTCGCCTGCGTGGAGCTGAAGGCGGCCACGAACGAGGCCAGCATCAGTCCTCGCAGATCGCCCGGAAGAAGGTCGACCATCGCCCGCACGTAGTTGATGCCTGGATCGCCCTCGATCACCGCCCCGCGGTACATCACCAGCGTGCATAGCGCGGTGACCACCCACGGCCAGCTTCGCAGCGCGTAATGGGCGATGTTGAAGAAGAGCGCCGCGCTGCGCGCCTGGCGCTCGTCGCGGCAGGCCAGCATGTTCTGCACGACATACCCGCCGCCACCCGGCTCGGAGCCGGGGTACCACGATGCCCACCAGTTGAGGCAGAGCAGCGCCGCCAGGGTGATGGTCGGCACGACCCAGACCCCGTCGCCCGACGGCCAGAACGCCATCGCCGCCGCCGAGGTGCCGAACGTCGTTCCTGGCGGAGAGCCGGCCGGATGCGCCAGCCCGATTTTCGCCTTGAGCACTGCCACGCCGCCGACAGCCACCAGAGCGACAACCGCCAGGATGATCGCCCCGCCCATCTCGAAGAGGTACTGGACGCCGTGCGTCGTGGCCACACCCCAGTAGCCGGAGTAGACGGTGTAGGCGAAGACGATGAGAAGGCAGGCGAAGAGGGCGCTGCGGTTCGAGATGCCGAGCGTCCCTTCGAGCACCTTGGCCATGCCGAGGTTGACCCAACCCATGACGATGATGTTCGCCACGAGGCCGAGGTAGGCGGCCCGGAACCCGCGCAGGAACGCCGCCGGCTTGCCGGAGTAGCGCAGCTCCGTCAGCTCGACATCGGTCACCACTTCCGCGCGGCGCCACAGGCGCGCGAAGAAGAAGACGGTCAGCATGCCCGAGCCGAGCATCGACCACCAGAGCCAGTTCCCGGCCACGCCGTTCTTGACCACCATCTCCGTCACCGCCAGCGGCGTGTCGGCGGAGAAGGTCGTGGCCACCATGGCCGTGCCGGCCAGCCACCACGGCATGGAGCGGCGGGAGAGGAAGTAGTCGAGCATCGACCGCTTCGCCTTCCGCCCGAAGTAGAGACCCATCCCGATGATGAGCGCGAAGTACGCGGCAACGATGGCGTAGTCGATCGTGCCGAGGTGCATCAGCGTGTGATCCCCGTACCGCGTGGAGCGAGTCCGGGAATCGTGACCGGCAGCTTGCCCGTCACCGGCGCTTCGCCGAACAGCCCCTGCACCGCCGCGATCTGCACGACCGGCTGGATGCCGTAGGCGCAGAAGTAAGTGCCAACGCTGGGGATCTCGCGCAGAAGGTAGGGCGTTCCGAAGGAGATGGCGATCGTCGGAACTTTCGCGCCGAGGGTTGCCAGCAGCGTCCGCGCAACCTCGGGGACGGCGATCGAGCCCGACCCGGATCGTGCGCGCACGGCCATCGCGAAAATGACCACATCCGCATTCTGCGCCGCCGCGGTGATCG
>DATLWH010000383.1:0-3014 GCA_035576505.1 Thermoanaerobaculia bacterium
GATGACGACGTCCGCGACTACATCCGCTGGTTCGCGCCGTACCAGTTTGCCAGCGGCAAGATCCCCTGTTGCGTCGACACCCGCGGCGCCGACCCGGTCGATGAGCACGACAGCCACGGCGAGTTCATCTACCTCGTCGCCGAATACGCGCGGCTGACCGGCGATCGATCACTCGCGCGCGAGGTCTGGCCGCATGTGGAGAAGGCGGCGGATTACATCGACCTGCTACGTCACCAAACGACCGGCGAGTTCAAGGGGTTACTCCCTCCATCGATCAGCCACGAGGGCTACTCGGCCAAGCCGATGCACTCGTACTGGGATGATTTCTTCGCGCTGCGCGGCCTCGATGATGCGACGTGGCTGGCGGAGCAGCTCGGCGAGAGCGATGCCGCCTCGCGCTTCGCAACCAGCCGCGACGAATTCGCGCGCGACTTCCACGGCTCGATCCGCCGGGCCATCGAGTTTCACCACATCGACTACATCCCCGGCTGCGCGGACCTCGGCGATTTCGATCCGACGTCGACGACGATCGGTATCGAGCCGGGCGGCGATCTGGCCAACCTGCCGCATGACGCCGTCGTCCACGAGTTCACGCGCGCCTGGGACGCAGCGCTGGCGCGGATGGACGGGAAGCGTCCGTGGAAAGACTACACACCGTACGAACTGCGCCAGGTCGGCACCTTCGTTCACCTCGGATGGCGCGACCGCGCCCAGCGCCTCCTCGCCTTCTTCTTCGACGACCGCCGCCCGCAAGGGTGGAACCAGTGGGCCGAGGTCGTCTCCCAGGATTACAGAGGAGCCACGTATCTCGGCGACATCCCCCACCTCTGGGTCGGCTCCGACTTCGTCCGCTCCTTCATCGACATGCTGGTCTATGAGCGCGAAGAAGATCAGGCCCTCGTCATCGGCGCCGGCATCCCGGATTCCTGGCTCGACAAAGGCGTCCGCGTACACGGCCTGCGCACGATCTACGGCCCGCTCGACTTCTCCGCGCAACGGTCCGGCACGCGCATCATCGTCAAGATTAGCGGCGTTCGAGTGCCAAAGGGGGGGATTGTCGTGATGTTGCCGGGCACGGAGAGGGTCATTCGCCATCTGCCGTGGACGGGGGAAGTGTCGAGGCCTGGTCGAAATGGACGTTAGCGGCCGGAGCGCTGGCGTCCTCGCCGGCTGGCTCGGCGGCGTCTCGCCGCCGGTTACCAGCACATGTCTGGAGTCTTGCCGGGTCGGCGGCGAGACGCCGCCGGGCCAGCCGCCGAGACGGCAGCGCTCCGACCCCAAAGCCGCGCAATAATCCTCTCATGCCGTTGTACAAGGTTGCCCTACTCTCGTTTGTCGCGCTCGTCACGATGGTGAATCCGCTGGCGGTGGCGCCGTCGTTCATCGCGCTGACGGATGGCGCCTCGCGGAGAACGCGGTCGAGCGTTGCCCTGGTGGCCGGGGTGTCGTGCGTGGCCGTCCTCACCGTTTTCTTTCTGGCGGGCAACTATGTCTTCAACTTCTTCGGCATCACCGTGCCGGCCTTTCAGATCATGGGCGGCGTCCTCTTTCTGACCAACGCCCTGCGCAGCCTCATTGCCGACGACAGACGCGGATTCAACGTCGGCGGGGAGAAACGGATCGAGGACAGCGATGTGGAGAAGGCGGACATCGATCCGTCGTCGATCGCCATCGTCCCCATCGCCGTGCCGATGCTCTCCGGCCCCGGCGCGATCACCTCGGTGATGGTGCTGGTGAATCTCTATCCCGAGATCGAGCAGCGCCTGGCCGTCATCGTGGCCATCGTCGGCGTCGGGGCCGTCTCCTGGATCGTGCTCCTCTCCGCGCTGCCGCTCTCGCGCATCATCGGCGACCGCGGCCGCGCCGTCTTCACGAAGATCATGTCCCTCCTCCTCGGCGCGATCGGCATCCAGTTCATCATCAATGGCCTCAAGCCGGTGGTGATCGAGATCATGAAGGCGGTGGGGTAGACACCGTACAATCCCACTCGATGTTCATCGGCCACAACGCCGTCGGCTTCGCCTCGAAGAAGGTTGCCCCAGCGACGTCGCTCCTTCTGCTGATGGGTGCGCCGATGCTGCTCGACCTTCTCTGGCCGGTCTTTCTCCTCCTCGGCATTGAGCACGTACGGATCCAGCCGGGGGCGACGCGGCTCACGCCGCTCGATTTCTACGACTATCCGTGGTCGCACAGCCTGCTGATGGCGGTGGTCTGGTCCCTCGCCTCCGGCGTGACCTACTTCCTCTTCACCCGTTACAAGCGCGGCGCACTGGTCCTCGGCGCCGGGGTGCTCAGCCACTGGCTGCTCGACTTTCTGACGCATCGCGCCGATCTGCCGCTCTGGCCGGGCGGCCCGAAAGTCGGATTGGGGATGTGGAACCTGCCGCTGGCGGAGATCGGAACGGAGGCGGCGCTGTTCGCCATCGGGATCGCCGTCTATCGAAGCGTCACCAGGCCGCGCGACCTCGTTGGCAACGTCGCCTTCTGGGCGTTCGTCCTCTTCCTGGCCGCCGTCTTCATCGTCAACGCCGGCGGCACACCGCCGCCGAACGTGCGCGTGCTGGCGTGGGTGGCGCTCTCGATGTGGATCCTGCCGCTGTGGGCGGGCTGGTTCGACCGCCATCGCGACGTCGTGCCGCAGTGAAGACTCTCTTCCTGATCAACGCGCGCTCCGGCGCGAACCGGCGCCGCGACGTCGCTTCGCTGATCCGGGAGACGTGCGCGTGGGAGCACGAAATCGTTCCGTGCGGCTCGAAGGAGGAGCTCGATGCCGTGATCGCCTCCGCGGCAGCACGCGGGGTGGAGGCCATCTTCGCCGTCGGCGGCGACGGCACCGTGCACGAGGTGGCCAAACGGCTCATCGGGACCAGCCTGGCCCTCGGCGTTGTGCCTACCGGCTCCGGCAACGGTTTCGCCCGTCACCTCGGCCTGCCGATGAACCTTCGCGACACGCTGCGCGCATGCCGGACGCTGCACGTGGAGACGATCGACACCGCCACCGTCAACGGCATCCC
>DATLWH010000384.1:0-2828 GCA_035576505.1 Thermoanaerobaculia bacterium
CGACAGGCAGTTAACGGCCTCCAACAGGCAGTTAACGGCCTCCGACAGGCAGTTAACGGCCTCCGACAGGCAGTTAACGGCCTCCGACAACGCAATGTGCGCGCGCCGCGGCGCGCGCACATTGCTGCATCACTTCACCACCGGAATCCCCGCGGCCAGCTTGTTGAATGCCGGGAGATCCGTATCCCAGATCGCCTTCAACTTCGCCAGTTGAACATCGATCTGCGCCACGAGCTCGTTGCGCACTTCGATCTGCTGTGCCGTCGGCGCGAAGGGGCCGGATGCCGCGGAATCGCCGACGCCGGCGAGCTTGTCATTCAGCCGGATCGGATAGTTCAGCGGATCCTGCGAGCTCTTGTTCTTGGTCTGGTACAGCGCCTCTTCGACGGCAGTCATCTTCTTGTCGAGATCGTCAGCGGCAGCGACGACCGTCTTGTTGTCGGCTACGCGCTTCTTCACATCGGTGAGCTGCTTGCGCACCTCGCGGATGCGCGTGATCTGCCCATTGACCTCGGAGAGCTTGTCGTGGACGCTGGTGACGAAATCGAACTGCGCTTTCAGATCGGCCTGCGTGGCCGTGCTGCGCGGGTCCTGACGCACCTCGAACGACACCGTCGCCGGCGGTTGATCTCCGACCGTTAGACGAGCCTGATACGTGCCCGGTGCGACACGCGGTCCAAGCGTGCCGCCACTCCACATCACCAGACCGGGGAAGCGCTTGGCCTCGGCCGTGCGCAGGTTCCAGACGAAACGGTTGTGGCCGTTGACGACGTCCGTCAACTTGTTGGAGTCGCGTCCACGCCGTCCGCCCTCTTCGCCCCCCTCTTCTTCCGTGGCTTCGCCCTCCGATTTGACCGCTTCCTTCGGCTGCTCGGCCTCGGCCTGCGGGGCGTTCGACGCCGCCGCCGGCGTTCCGTTCGCCTCGCGCGGCTTGGCCGCCTCGGCCTGCACGGTTCCGGTGTACTCGCGGATCACTTTGCCGTCGCCGCCGACAATGGCCAAGGCGACCTTCGTCCCCGGCTTCTGATCGTGAATGGTGTAATCGATGATGGCGCCATTCGGCGGATTCGTTCCCTGCAGCCCGCCGCCACGGCCACCACCGCCACCGGTCCGCCACGTCAGCGCGGGAGTGAAGAGATGCACCGGCTTCGCGCCAACGTCCGGCGTGAGCTGCCGCAGCGGCTCGAGGTCGTCGAGCATCCAGAAGCTGCGCCCGTGTGTGGCGGCGATCAGCGCATCCTCGTGGACGAGCAGGTCGTGGATCGGCACGATCGGCAGCTTGTACTGGAGCGACTGCCAGTGTCCCCCGTCATCGAAGGAAACGTAGATGCCGCGCTCCGTCCCCGTGTACAGCAAGCCGCGCTTCTTCGGATCGGCGCGGATGACGCGCGTGAACTCGCTGGCCGGGATCCCGTCGACGATCTTCGTCCAGCTCTTGCCGTAGTCGGCGGTCTTGTACAGATACGGGCGGAAGTCGTCCCACTTGAAGTTCGTCGCCGCGACATACGCCACGCCTTTGTCGGTCGGGCTGGCGTCGATCTCGTTGATCATGATCCATTCGGGCATGATCGATTTCGGCGGTGTGACGTCGGCCCAGTGCCCGCCGCCATCGCGGGAAACGTGCACGAGGCCGTCGTCGGAGCCGATCCAGAGAACGCCCGCCTCGACCGGCGACTCGGCACCGTAGAAGATCGTGTCGTAGTACACGACGCTGGTGTTGTCCTTCGTGATCGGCCCGCCGCTCGGGCCTTCCTTCGTCTTGTCGTTGCGCGTCAGATCGGGGCTGATTACCTTCCAGCTCTGGCCGGCGTTCGTCGACTCCATCAGAAACTGCGACGCCGCGTAGACCTTCGAGGGATCGTTCGGCGAGAAGAAGATCGGGAAGTTCCACTGGAAGCGATGCTTGATGTCGGCCGCGCCCCAGCCCATCGGATTGTCCGGCCACGGGTTGACGTCGCGCGCCTCGCCGGTGCGATGGTTGAGGATCGTCAACAGCCCGCCATACGAGCCGCCGTAGACGATGTCGGGGTTCTTCGGATCGGCCACGATATAGCCGCTCTCGCCGCCGGCCGTCTCCTCCCAGTCGCGCGGTCCGATGCCGCTGCCGGCGCTGCGGTGACGGATGCGCACGGCGGTGTTGTCCTGCTGCGGTCCGAGCAGCCGGTACGGGAAATCGGTGTCGACAGAGACGCGATAGAACTGCGCGGTCGGCTGGTTGTCCTGCTTGGTCCAGGTGGCGCCTCCGTCGTCGCTCACGTTGACGCCGCCGTCGTTCGCTTCGATCATCCGCTTCGGATCGTTCGGCGCGATCCAGAGGTCATGGTTGTCGCCGTGCGGCGTGTTGATCGCGCTCCAGGTCTTGCCGCCATCCTTCGTCTTGTGGAAGCGGACGTTGACGACGTAGGCCGTGTCCTCATCCTTCGGATCGGCGTAGATCCGCGAGTAGTACCAGGCGCGCTGGCGAAGATCGGCCAGATCGCTAGTCTTGGCCCACGTATCGCCGCCGTCGCGGGATCGGAAGACGCCCCCCTCTTTGGCTTCGACGATGGCATAGACGTTCTGTGTGTTTGACGGTGAGACGCTGACGCCGATGATGCCGAGCGTCCCCTTCGGCATCCCTTTGTTGCGCGAGAGCTCTTTCCACGTGTCGCCGCCGTCGGTCGACTTCCAAAGCCCTGATCCTTCCCCGCCGCTGTCGAAGAAATACGCCCCGCGGCGGAATCGCCACGTGGAGGCGTAGAGGATGCGCGGGTTCGACGGGTCCATGTTTAGATCAACCGCCCCGGAGTCGCGGTTGACGAAAAGGATGCGGTCCCACGTCTTGCCGC
>DATLWH010000385.1:0-2636 GCA_035576505.1 Thermoanaerobaculia bacterium
CAGACCGTCACCGTCGCCGAGGCGCTCGAGCAGTCGCTCAACTCGGCGTCGGTGCGGATCGGCCTGGCCTGCGGGCTCGACCCGATCGTTCGAACCGCGCACACGCTCGGCGTCGTCTCCGACATCGACACCAAGAATCCCTCCATGCTCCTCGGCGCGATCGATCTGGCCCCGGTCGAGATGGCGGATGCCTACACCACCATCGCCCGGGTCGGCTCGCGCGTGCCGCTCCACGCGGTCAAGTTCGTGACCGACGACCGCAATCGCCTCCTCTCCGCCGGCGACGAGATCAAACCGGTGCAGGTGTTTCCGGCGCGCGACATGTACATCCTCCTCAACGTGATGAAAGGGGCCGTCGATCGCGGCACCGGCGCCACCGCGCGCTCGATGGGTTTCCACCTCACCGCCGCCGGCAAGACCGGCACGACGAACGACAAGCGCGACGCCTGGTTCATCGGCTTCACCCCGAAAACGCTGACGCTCACATGGATCGGGTTTGACGACAACGTGCCTACCGGCCTCTCCGGCGGCACCGGCGCGGTGCCGATCTGGACGCGCTTCATGCAGGCGGTGACCGTGGGACAGCCGAACGTCGACTTCGCGGCGCCCGACGGCATCACCATGGCGCAGATCGATGAGACCAGCGGCGGGCTGGCTGTACCGAACTGCCCGCCAAAAGCGGTGGTTACCGAGGCCTTCAAAGCCGGAACGCAGCCGATGAATCCCTGTCCGCTTCACAGCCCGCAGCCGGTGGCGCCGCCGGCTCTCGACCAGTTCGGCAATCCGATCGCCCTCGACACGGCGGGAATGCCGATCGCTCCCGAGGCCGTGCCCGGAACGCAGCCGCTGCCGCCGGTCACGTCGGAGCCTGGCGATACGACCTTGACGGGCGGGTTCTTCCGGACCGACACCGGCGCTCCGCCGCCTGCGACGGCGACGGAGCCGCGGCGTGACCCCAATCGCGGCCAGCCGCCGCCGAGCACGAGCACAGGCGAGCCGCCGCCGCCGACGAACACCAGCACGTCGCCGCCGCCGGGGTAGAATCACGGCATGGGATTGACGGTACTGGCTGTCGACGTGGCGAATGTGGCGAGGCCGGATGATACGCGGACCATTGAGTTTCTGATCGACTCGGGTGCGATTTACAGCGTCGTTCCGGCAACGATCCTTGACGACCTGGGCGTACAGCCAGTCAAGACTCAGGACTTCCGTCTCGCAGATGGTTCGAAGATCTCCCGCCGGAAGGGCGTGGCCCTCTTCCGCTTCAAGGATCTCGTCGGTGGCGCGGACGTGATCTTTGGAGAGCCGGGTGACAGCAACCTCCTGGGAGCCTTCACACTCGAGGCCCTGGGCCTCGCCCTCGATCCCCTGCGGCGCGAGCTTCACCCGCTGCCCATGATTCTGGCAGGGTGGCGCAGCGACTCGTCATCGACGGAACGTTGACCTAAAATCGCCCGAAAACGGGCATCCGGCCCGACTCCTAAAAGTTACTTTCGTAACTTTTTTTGCCCCGGGGGGTAGGGAACGCCTCCTTTCCGTCACTCCTCTGATAGGAGACGTTGATTAAGTGATGGATAAGGCTGCCGCGAACGGTGCAGTTGCGAGGGTCCGGATGGTTGGATGGAAACCGGTCGCTGGTATCGCGCCGTGCAGGGACCGGCGTCTTCACAGGGTGGCGGCGTGGCCGCAGGTAGTTTATTTCTCTGGAAGATCCGCGAAGCGCGCGCGCTTGTGGTGGGCGACCGTGACGAACGATCAGACCGAGTTTTCAACCGCACATCCCCTCGAGGTGCTCTACCGCGAGCACGAGGGATTGCTTCGCTCGATCGCCCAATACCGGTACCGGGTGCCCCCTTGCGACGCGGAAGCGCTCGTTCACGACATCTTCGCCTCGTTCCTGGAGCGCCAGCCTGAGGCGTACGACGTCAAGGCCTTCCTCATCGGCTCGATCAATAACGCCTGCAAGCACTACTGGCGGAAGCGGGAGCACGAAGAGCCGCTGCTGCCTCACCATGAATTGACGCCTAGTGACGACGAGGCGGCGAAGCTGGAACGCTGGGCGCTTCGGCTCAGCCTCGGTGCCACGCTGGCGCGGCTCGGCGGCAAGTGCAGCGAAACGCTGCGCCGCTATTACCTCCGCGACGAGAGCGCGGAATCGATTGCTCAGGAGCTCGACACCTCTCCGGCATACATATGGCAACTGTTGTCATCGTGCCGGAAGCGCGCGCGGCAAATCTATTGCGCTATCACCCGTTCAGGATCATGAGTCACTACACAGAAGACGAGCTGTCCGCTTACGCCCTACGCCCCGAGGCCACCCATGACCGCGATTCGGTCGAGCAGCACGTGGCTGCCTGCGCTGAATGCCGGAATGCCCTCGACGTCATCGAAGCCTTTGACACCGCGCTCCACGATCCGCTGCCGTGGGAAGTGGCCGAAACGATGCCCGGCCGACGCGAGGCGCCGCGCGCGTTGCTCGATCAGGCCCAGGCGCTGGCCGCGGCCGACGCGCAGGCCCGCGAGCTCGTCATGCCGCTGGTCGATTCGGTGATCCGCTTCCGTGCCGCACGCATAGACGATGACCCCCGCTTCTTCACTCTGGCCGTGATCCGGCACCTCTGCAAAGTCGCGAACGG
>DATLWH010000386.1:0-13928 GCA_035576505.1 Thermoanaerobaculia bacterium
CCGGACAGCCGCGAGGAGTACATGAACAACTTCTACCTGGCGCTGGCGAAGACGCCGGAGTCGCCCTATCCGGCGCTGGCCGGGCGCACCGCGCCGACCAGCGGTCCCGGCGCCGGCACCGGCGAGCTTCCCGATCCCTCCAACCTGCCGACGCCGCGCGCGACCGTGCTCTCGATCGGCGGCGCGCCGGACGTGAGCCATCTCATCCAGCCGGAAGGTGGATCCGCCGAGGGCGACGACGAGAACCAGCGCAACATGCAGTTCGCCAGCACCTATGAGCGGGTCGGCGGCGGTACGGCCTGGCACTGGCTCGGCACGTCGCTGCGGCTCCTGCCGCACGACCTGACGATGCTGACGACCTACGGCAAGTTCACCGACTGGCCGATCACGTACGCGGAGATGCAGACGCTGTATGCGAAGGCCGAAACGGAGATTGGCGTCTCCGCCAGCGTGGCGCAGCAGGCCCCGCTCCAGCCGGCCATCGGCCTGACCTACCCGCCGGGATACCAGTACCCGCTCAATCCGATTCCTTCGAGCGTCGTCGACCAGGCCGTCAGCACCGGCGTGAGCGGCCTCAGCGTCATCGGCGATGAGGACGATGAGAGCATCCTCTACGACGTCTTCGTCTCCAACACGCCCGCCGGCCGCAACTCCGAGCCGTATCAGGATCGCCGCGTCTGCGCCGGCAACACCAACTGCATCCCCATCTGTCCGATTCAGGCCAAGTGGGATCCGACCGTGACCCTCGGCAAGGCGCTCGACACGGGCAATGTGACGATGAGCTACCAGTCGGTGGCGGTCAATGTCGCGGTCACCGGCAACAGCGTCAACCAGATCGACTATCTGGTGTGGACGCGCGACGACAACGGCAACCTGTCGTCGGTGAAGAAATCGGTCACCGCGAAGAAATATGTCCTGGCCGCGCACGCCATCGAGAACGCGAAACTGTTGCTGCTCTCGAATGATCAGGCCGGCATCGCCAACCACAGCGACCAGGTCGGCCGCAATCTGATGGATCACGTTCTCTACCTGGCCTGGGCGCTGGCCCCGCAGCCCGTCTGGGGGTATCGCGGACCGCTGGCCACGGGCGGCATCGAATCATTGCGCGACGGCGCCTTCCGCAAGAACCGCTCCGCGTTCCGCATGGAGATCGGCAACGAGGGGTGGAACTTCTCTGCTGGCGATCCCTACACCACGGCGCTCGACTGGATTCAGGGCACGAACAACGCCCAGACCAATCCCAGCAACCAGCGTCTCGGCGGCACCGCGCTGGCCCAGCAGCTCAATACGCTCCTGACCGCCCAGTTCCGCTTCGGCTGCCTCCTCGACCAGGCCCCTCAGGAGGACAACCGCGTGACGATCGATCCGACCTACAAAGACGGTCTGGGCATCCCGCGGCCGCACATCGATTACGGTCTCGACGAGTACACGATGGAAGGCTTCTTCATGGCAGCCAAGACCTGCAGCGCGGCCTTCAAGCAGATGGGAGCGACGGAGTTCACGCGGCCGACCGTCAATCCGCCGCCTCCACCCGACCCGCCGCGGCCGTGGCCGTATGGCCCCGGCGATTTTACGTACAAGAACACGAAGTTTCACATGTACGGCGCGGGCCACATCATGGGCACGCATCGGATGGGCGATGACCCGGATACATCGGTCGTCGATGCCTCCCAGAAGTCGCACGACGTCCAGAATCTCTGGATCGTCGGGAGCGGCAGCTTTCCCACCGTCGGAACGGCAAATCCGACACTGACCATCATGGCGCTGGCGTTTAAGTCGGCCGACAGCATCATCGCGGAGCTCGGCTCTTAGCCGGAAAGGAATCACATGTACATCAACGATGCCTTCCTCTCGATCGTCCCGGGCAACGAAGCAAAGGCATACGCGGCCCTCGGCGCACTCGCCGCGGCCGTGGAGGCAACCCAGCCCAATACGTGGATGTATCTGATTCACACGCCCAATCTCGACCCCGGCACCAATATCTATCCGCCGCCGGCGCCGGTGCAGGTGGCCTTCGTCGAGGGATACAAGGACTTCAACGCCTACAAGGCCCATCACTCCTCGCAGGTCATGAAGGATTTCGTCGCCAACAGCGGCCAGTATTTCCTGAACATGTACGGACCGACCGTGCCGTTCTTCATCATGCAGGGGCTGGAGATGATCGATGGCTTCATCCGCCCCGGCGCCGACGTCATGACGGCGTGGCAGGTGGAGGCGCGATGGGTGATGAAGCCGGGCAACCGCGAGAGAGTGCAGGCGGCCCTCAAGCCGTACGTCGCCCGCGTGCGCGCCGAGGAGCCGACGACGCTGATGTACACCGTCAGCGTGGCTGACACGTCCGCGCGCTCGTTTTCACTCCCGCCGTCGCAGGAGGACTCGCTGGTCTACAACTCGTCGTGGACCGACAAGCAGGCCTTCTTCGATCACGGCAGCGGCGCTCCGTATCAGGACTTCCTCAAGAAGCACGGCAAGCTCTTCGTCCAGGCCGGGCCCGGCTCGACGACACATCCGTACATGACCACGTCCGTGCTCAAGCGCTTCGCAGGCTTCTTCCGCAAACAGGCGTTCATCAAATGAAGGGCGCCGCGGCAGTCGCGTTGTCGAGCGAGCAGATCGCCGAAATCGAATCCGCGTGTCAGGCCGCCGGGGGATACCTCCCGGCGGCCGTCGTGGCGCGGATCGTGGCCTCGGGTATTACGCTCGAGCAGCTCATGCTCAATCTGATTCCACTGGCGCAGAAGTTCGCCATCCCCACGATCTCGAACTTCTTCGTCGGCGCGGTCTCGCATGGCCTGAGCGGCAGTCTCTACTTCGGCGCCAACTACGAGTTCCCCGGCCAGGCCCTGAGCTTCACGGTACACGGCGAACAGGCCGCCACCGCGCACGCCATCTCCTTCAATGAGACCGGCATCGACATGCTGGCCGTCTCCGCCGCGCCGTGCGGCTACTGCCGCCAGTTCCTCTACGAGCTGACGACGGCCTCGACGCTCCAGATCATCCTGCCGAATACTCCCACCACGCTCCTGACGGCGCTCCTCCCCGACGCCTTCGGCCCCGGCGACCTCGGCGTCACCGCGGCCCTCATGTCGCCGCAGGCGCACGGCATGACCCTGGCCACTCCGTCCGATGATGTGACGAAAGCCGCGCTCCAGGCCGCGAACACGTCGTACGCGCCCTACAGCTTCAGCTACGCCGGCGTGGCCCTCAAGACCAGCGACGGCAGCATCTACACCGGCGGAGTGGCCGAGAACGCCGCCTTCAATCCGAGTATGTCCCCCCTCGAAGCCGCCGTCGTGGCCCTGGTCATCAACGGAGGCAAGAAATACAGCGACATCACCGACGCGGTGCTGGTCGAAGCGACAGCCTCGCAAGCCAGCCAGATCGGCGCCACGCGCGACGTGCTCAGCACGATCACGAAGGTACCGCTACGGGTGTATGAGGCGGTAGTGACGACGACGAAGAAATAGCGCAGCCTTAGTTTCCAGAGGTTCTACCCGCCTTGCCAGCATGTTCTCATCCGAAACCGGTAGAAGCCGTCGGCGACGAGAACTTTGTCCGCCTTGACTACAACGAGCGGTCGAACGGCACTCACCGGCCACGGCGAGCGCCAGGCACTACGAATACCTGCTATTCGAGTGCCTAAAGACCGATAGTCACCATCTCGATCGCTTAGTGTGCAGCAACACTGCAAAGTCGCGGAGTCGCTGCACCGAGTTGGTAATTAGCTTCCGAGAGAGCGAATCGCGCGCTTAATCTTAGTGCACGCGGCGCCGACGACCGCTCGCGCGACTTCATCGGTAAACTTCTGTGAACCGTCGTAGCCGATCGGCGTGACGCCCAGAAGGTCGGTAGGTAGGTGGAGCGTCTCTCCGCCGCGCGGGCATAGCAGAAAGGTGCGCTCACGACCATGTCTTCCAATGAATAATCCGAGTTCGAAAATGACATTGTCGCGGGTCGAGCCTAACTCGCGGCCACGGATTCTAACGACATCATCAGGAGCGAGAACAAACAGTGCAAAGTTTGAACTCTTCAGTTCAGCAAGAAGAGATGTGAGCGTGTCAAACGAGGGCTTAAACTCGGCTTGCGTCCACAGCACTACAAGAAGGTCATGTTCAAGGTTTTCCTGGACGGCCTCAGCGATCTTCAGTGATTCGGTAGAGCAGCCTACGAACAACTTTGCCCGCGACGGAGACTCGGACGAGGAACTATCGGCGGTCTTCGAGTCAGAGATCGAAGCCGACCCCGACAGGAGCAACTCGAGCCAATCGTCACCTTGGAGCGCCTCCGGCCCATCCAGCATCATTCTGAGCTCCTCCAGGGAAATAGAAAAAGCGTCCTGCGCGATAAAGGCGCGCTGCCGCAAGCGTAATCTATGTTTTGTGTACACGCCAACTCGAGTCCCCTTTGAATGAAAGTGAGTCCGCAACTCAATCGCCAGTTTTCGGCCAATATTCACTGCCTCGGGTGAATTATCACTGTCAAAACTGAGGTCAACTAAAATAATGTCGGCTTTCCCGCCGGCCTCGATTCGCTCTCTAACGCGATCCTGGAGGTGGTTGGGATTCGGGTCGACAGCAACTGGTACGAACTCGAAAATCTCGCCGAGAGTCAGCATTCTGCTGGTCGCTACGATACCTGCGAACGCGCTGGCGAGGGATGTGGCAGACTGTTCTTGGTCGTCTACTAGGACAACACGTAAGCGTTGCAACGACATACCCTACCCCCCTACTTGTACTTTCGAACCGATAACTCTACGTATGCCTCTCCAGTAACTGGATCTACAGCCGGGCCCGAGAGGCGGCCCGCGAACCACGCAATCATAACTCTAACTGCTCGCAGCGCTTCTCCGTGTCCCGGAGGAGCTCCGGAATCAAGCAGGCCCCCCCGGAAGCTCGGTCCGTTGTCGCTTACGCGTACCAGGATCGTTGCGCGTCCATATTCGTCATTCTCCTTGCGCGCCGACAGTGTGGCACGCGCGCGCCTGAGGGCGTCGTCAGTCAATCCGTAAAACGCAATGGTTCGCAGATTACCGATAGCCGCAGCCAAGAACCGCCAGATAACAGGCTCAGGTACGAACGCGCGCTCAGAGCGGTCAATGTTCCAGATCGGCGTGCCGGCGATGCGTAGCGGCAGCCCAGCCTGCTTTTCAAATTGCTGCCACGCTCGATCCGCAACCGCGCGGATCTCCGGAAATAACTCGTTGAAAGCGGGGTCTAGAGTGTCACGAACGATCGACCATCGCTGTTGAAGGAACCCAATCGCCGACGGTATTTCGGCATGTTCACGCCGGTCAAGTGAGTCTATGATTGCGGCAACGGGATCCAATAAGCTGTCTATGGCCAACGCAACTGGTGGAGTGCGCCATGTCCGACTAATCCCTGTGCGCACCTTGTACCGCCGGACTGCAGTGTCGTCCAGTCCAACAAACAAGGCGCGAAGGCCTTGAAGTTCGGTCATCGCCTCCGCCAGCGCGAATAGCGGTTGCGAGAATTCGGCTTGTCCAGGAACGCTAAGTTCCATTTGGTCGATCCAATTCTTGAGGTTCTCAGTTGCGTGAGACCAAAAAGTGCTCGCGACGTCCTCCGCGCGATCACACAGCGCGGCCGACTCGGCTACGCTACCAAGGTCTTCGTCGCTATCCAGCAACTCGTCGACACCTGTCGCGGCTCGAAGAGCACGCAGGTAAAGGCGGGAAATTGGAGGAAGGCGAGTCGATAGAGTATCAGCCGCGACGTCGAGAGCACTAGACCACGCACTCGCTGAAACGCGACCAGAGGGACCATTGGTGGGCTCGAATCGAGTGTACGCCAGCAAGAGCGCAATTACTGCGCCGAGCTGCCCAGAAGTTAAGTCAGCGCGTGTCAGGATTGCGATCGAGATGCGACTTGTCACCTCAGCGATTCGTTCACCACCGACGATTTGCGTCAAACGGGTTGACAGAATAATTGCGAGTCCCACGATAGCTACGACCGCATCACTTTTCGCGTCCTGTACAGCATCTTCGCACGCGCCTAGCAGCGGTAGCAAATAGGAGGTCATGGCAGAAGCGTTGACCAGCTCCGGTTCGCTACAAAGGATAAACGCGACGTCAGAAACTGACTCCCAGTGCGACGCCGCATCGGCGACGTGCCGCTCCCAGAATTGCAATGCGCGCTCGTCAAAGTCGCTTCGTTCAATGGACTCGCGTAGCCTGGCTACGCGAGACGAGTTACGCGCGGCGAAGACATAGGATTCAAGCACTGCAACTCGCTCGTCTACGGGAGCACGCGCAGTTAGCTGCTCAGCCAGTCGCTCTGTCACGCCTTTCAAGAACGGCGCCGAGCCACGGACGCGCGAGAGCCGTCGGATCAACTGACAGATCGGACATGTTTTCGGTGTAAAGACGGGGATGTCAAGCGATAGCGCAAATTGGATGCTCACGTCCGCACAACGCTCGAGCGCTGCGATGCCGGTAAACAAACTAGCACGGTGCACAGCTAGTCGACTTAGCGCGACTAAGGCTACTATCCTACGCGGCCGGCTCCGCACGGCCGTATCCAGAAGGCCCATTAGCGCCTCACCGGTGTTGGTCGCGTCGTCGAGGAGAACGACAGTCGCGCCTTTCCAGGGAAGGCTTAGCTCTCCAAGCGGGTTGAAGCGGGAGCGGCCCGCGAAGGTGTCCCGATACAGGACGTCTTTATATTTGGCGCCGCTTCGTCGTTGAAACTCGAGCGCGATTTCTGCTCCGAGTGAGATGTGTGGCGGCGGGTGAAGAATAATTATCTTGTTGGGATCGGCGTCGCGAATGTGAGCGAGCGCGCGCTGCACTATGTTATCCAGAACCGTCGACGGTGAATCGCTAGTAGTGCTATGGAGAAGCACCGACGTGTTGACCAAATATACATAGTGGTGCCCGTCGCTTTCTTCAAAGTGGCCGACGCGAATCAATTCAGAAGAGTTTCTGGCATAGCGCCACAGGTCATCGTTCGTGTGATGCGCTGACGCGTGACCGTCGTCGCTCGGCGGTGTCACAGGGCAAACGTTGACAGGATCAATAGAAATCTTTCGCTCGCCATGTAAGTCTGAGGACCGAATCCGGGCGACGTCGCGTTTGGCTAGTGCGTAGATCTCGCCGGTGTCCGATTCTGTGAGGACCGTCAGCCAAGCGCCGGGCGCAACCTGTACGCGGGCAAGCGCTTCAGACCCTTGACGCGTGTCAACGCACGCGACCGTTCCAAGCCAGCTACTTATCCAAGGTGTTGACCGAGCGATTCGTGAGGAAGTGCTGCCAGTGCTTATCACTGTTGTTATGTGTATGGCGACCTCTGCGGTGAGTTTGTCGTGATAGGAGAACAAATCTTCGGCAGAATCGACGGCGACCACGCGCAAACGGCGACGGAACATCGCGGAGTAGAATAGCGCTACCTCGTGCGCCAACTCGCTGCTAGGGCGGGTAACACTCACCAGGATATCTGCTGCTCGCGCGTTCGCCAGTTCTGCGGCTCGAACTGCGTGGGCCATAATCCAAGCAAGTCTAGGAGCAGCTTCGCGGTCTGCGAGAACCGCGCGGAAGTGAAAGAACCGTCGTGCATACTCTCCGAGGGTTGGCAGCCTGAACACGGAGCGTGGGTACTCAAAGCATATGCCGCTCGGCGGTGAAGAATCGAGCTTCTGAGACAGCCAGTCGATACCTCGGGTCCATACCGCAGACGTGATGGCGGCCGGCCATGCGCGAAACCGGACAACGCCATCCTGACCCGTCGCAAACAAGTGGCGATTTTCGCGAACGACACGCTTCAGCTCGCGCGTGCTTTCAGTGTCGAGATGCTCTGACATGGTGTCGAGATCCAACTCTCCTTCTGAGGAGAGTCGTTCGAGCGATCGCTCGACAGACTCCGAGTTGGCGACGATCTGCACGCGGCCGCTGTCGAACACCAACACTGCGACGCGGCGAATCTGTTCGAGGTGCTCGAACTGTTTTGCGGCAAATCGAACCGCGTGATCGAACAGCATCGACGAAGTCTCGGGGACATTCCAAAGCACTACTGCGGATCGTCCGAACACAGATGTGTAGTTCGACTCGATGAGAAAATGAGCAAGCGGTACAACGGATGCCTTTTCCCAAAGTGGTCGGATCCCGCAAAGATCAACAATAAGTATCGTGTTGTCGCTGGCATCGCCGTGCAATTGGCGAAGTCTCGCAAACAGAGACTCTCGGAACGCGAGTTCAGCGATTTTCAACGACGTTTGGGGCGCACGGTCGCTAGGGGGGAATCCTTCGCTCTCAGCAAGATCGCCAGCCCAAACGTACGCGAATTCAACCGTGTCAAGTGTCGCGTCTGTCTTGCGTGCCAGCGGGCGGGAAGTCGGTGCTGAAGTTATCGGAAGAATGACCCTGATTAGCGAGCCTGCGCAGGCGGGTGGCAGGGGTCGGCGGCGGTAACTTGTGAGACCGTTGCGGCGAAAGTCATAACTTACAGCCGCGTTCGCTGTACGCACGTCAAGAATTCCGCCCTCCGAGGCCACTAAATTCCATACCCAGAAAAGGCCCGAGCTGACGATAGCACGCTCAGAACGTGGAAGATGCATTAGATCAGTCAATGAACGTTTAGATGAGGTAAAGCGATCGAACGCATAGTCCAGCAAGAACTGCTCCTCGGCCGGCGCGTCAGTTAGCTCATGCCACAGTCGTCGTATCGCAGTCCGAGGGTCTTTTGCGGCCAGGTTATGTAGCTTTGCTGTCAAGCCAGTGCCATCGTCCGCAACGATTACTTCAAGAAACCGCCGTTTTCGGCTTGCCGTTCCGACGGTTGTGACCCTGCTGCAAAACCAAGCGCGGCGCGCGTGGGCGTGCTCAATTACGTTAGCGCCGAACTCGCGAGCTAGTATGCGGGCAAGTGCGCCACCTCGGATCAGCCGGCTCGATGCGTCGTCAGCAAAGACATCGTGCAAATATTTCTCGTTGGAAAGGTCGTCAACCAACTTGTCGACGTCTGCTATTGCGCCGACGCTCGTGAGGGGTTGGGCGCTGGAGTCGTGCACCTTTGCGAACCGGACAAATGGAAGGTTGAAGACGTTGTCGTCTATCTCAATGCCGGCATCGCGCGCCTTATTCAGAAAGTCGAAACGGCGTAGAAATCCCAGCGTGCGCGCTCGTTCGAAACGCAAGCTTTCATGCTGAAGCCAGGATTGCACGTGAACGTACTCGCCGGCTAGCTTCCGCAAGCGTTTGAGCGTAGCATCGAGCTGACGTGGATATAACGTTCCGACTGCGAGTTGACGATCAAGAGACTTGATAACGTTCGCCATGTCACGAAACTTTGGCTCGCCTATCTCGAGGTGAGCCTTGAATTGGTCGTCGGATGCATCATCGTCGGCGCGGCGCAGCGAAAATGACCAAGTGACGCGACCTGTTGCGATCGCCTTGCTACATGCTTGGAGCAGCACCACGCCATCGACGAAGTTGATCCATCGAACGTCAGCCCAATCAAGACACTTTGTCTGATGCTCGGTTTCCGCGAAGTAAGTGGTTATGAGGTGTGCGACGTCACGGTCGATACGCGTCGGGAGACGCAGAGGCTCTCCTGCTCGCCAGCGCTGTCGAGTGTGCTCATTCACGGTGTGTTTGGATTGCTCGGGCCAGATGGGTATTATTATACGATGGATGTACGAACGGAGGGGTAGACACGATTACGTATGATTATATTAGAGGAATGAGCTATCAGGGCTCAGGAGCGATTCTGGGTCATGTCTTTGGTTTTCGCCGGCCAAACGACTGAAGGACGAAGGTTTGAACCATTGGTCCATCCCAGAATCTGCCGAGCCGAGCAGCCATCGGTGATAAACGTCCCTCCAGGGAGTGACCCTAGTAGGGCTACGCGTACATGAGACGTCCGCGCGGTTCGGGGATGGCGCGTCCCATCTCCCGCGCCATTTCCATCCACTCCGCGATCACTGTCTTCACGTTCGCGACCGCTGCTTCGTACGTTGGACCGTCCGCTGCGCAGCCAGGAAGCTCAGGCACTTCGGCGATGAATGCACGATCGTCCTCGCTCCAGTAGATGATGATTTCGTAGCGCGGTTCAACGTTCATCGGATTCTCCAGCGAGTTTATATCGAACCATCTTTCACCACGGAGACGCAGAGGACACAGAGTTCTCCGTGTCCTCGGCGTCTCCGTGGTCAGTCAGCAGTTCTCTTTTCCCCCAATCCCGCGTCTAATCCCGCATGTTGAGCTCATTCTTCGCACTGCTCCTCGCCCTCCTCTCCTTCTTTCCGAGCACTTCGGACTACGAAGCGCTGAAGAGGCAGGCGGAGACATTGTTCGCCGAGCGCTCCTATGCGCGTGCGCACGAGATCTACGCGAGCGTGAAACGGGAGGACTTGCCGCCGCCCGAGCAGCGGTGGGTGCGGTTCCGCCTGGCGGACACGATGTGGCGCGCGGAGGCGAGTGATCCGAAGCGTGACGACACCGAGGTCACCAAAGCGCGCGCGGAGCTGGCCGCGCTCCTGCGCGAGATCGGCGACGATCACGACAGACTCTGGGCCGAGATCCACGAGTCGTTGGGCGATCTTGCCGCCTCGCCTCTTCCCAGGGCCAGCAGGTCCGCATCGGCGGAATACGAAGCGGCGCTCGACTGGTGGGCCGGCAGCGACGACATCGCCTACGCGCGCACGCGCTATCTGCGCATCGTGCGCGGAATCGCCTCCGGCGATAACGACTATCTCGGCCCGATGGCCCAGCAGATCTCGATCACTGTCTTCGAGAATGCCGCCAAAATCGCCGCGGCGCCGGCGGACCGGCAGACCTTCCACTACGTCCTCGCCGTCCGTCTGGCCGGCACCGGCGACCAGGATCGCGTCGGTGAGGAGCTCCAGGCGGCCATCCGCGAGGGAAAAGTCAGCGATCGCTACGACAACGCCCTGATCGCCTACGCCCGGTGGCTCGAGCAGCAGGGGCGCGTGGTGATCCTCGACGACGGGCGAGCCCAACGCAGGCCGGACTATGCGAATGCGTTGGTGGTCTACCGCCGCTTTCTGGCCGAGTTTGCGAAGGGCGAGACGCGATTCTACGAAGAGGCGAAGGACGCCGTCGACCGCATCACCAAGCCCTCTGTCTCCGTACAGGTCTCGAACGTCTTTCTTCCCGACTCCGAGGTCGAGTTCCAGCTAGGTTGGAGGAACGTGAAGTCGATCGAGCTCACGCTCTCGGCAATCGATCTCACCCGCGACGCGCACCTCGACGCCTCGCCGAACTGGCTTGCGTCCATCACGCCGCCGTCCGCCCGCGTCCGTACGTGGAAGAAAGAGACGGAAGACAAGGGCGATCACGAGCCTGGCTCCGCGCGCATGCGCATCGATCCCAAACTGCCCGCCGGTGCGTACCTCCTGCAGGCTGATGGCGGCGGTACCACCGAACGGGCCCTGGTGCTGATCACCGATGCCACGGTCGTCGTCCGAAGCGAAGCGTCGAAGGCGGTCGTGTTCGCGTGCAGCGCGTTGACCGGCGCGCCGCTCCCGAATGCGCGGGTGAAGCTCTGGGAGCGGCACAGCGAAAGCGGACGCGATGTGGCCAGGTCATTCGACGCCACCACCAACGGCGACGGTCTTGCCGAGGTTGCACTGGAGCGAGCGCAGTACATGAACCTCTTCGTCACCATCGCGCAGGGGAGCCAGCGCCAGGCGTTCGTGGAGATGTGGAAGGGGGCGCAGTACGGCCTCGAGGGCCAGTGGAAGATCTACGCCTACACCGATCGCCCTGCCTACCGCCCGGAAGAAACCGTGCAGTGGAAGTTCACGGCGCGGCGTTTCCAGGGAGAGACGCCGGCAAACCCCGCCGGCGCGGCAATTCAGTACACCATCAGCGATCCCCGAGGGACGAAGGTGTCCGACGGCACCGCAAAACTCAACGCCTTCGGAAGCGCCTGGGGCTCGCTCGATCTCACCTCGGCCATGCCCCTCGGGGTCTACCGCATCGCCTTCCGCGAAGGCAACGACAACATCGGAACCGCCGATCTCTTCCGCCTCGAGGAGTACAAACTCCCCGAATTCAAGGTCGACGTTCACACGCCCGAGGAGAACGGACAGAAGAAGCTCTTCCGCCTCGGCGACACGATCGAAGCGACCGTCGATGCCAGCTACTACTACGGCGGCCCCGTCGCCAATGCCAAGGTCGAGGCGGTCGTCTACTCGCAGCCGTACATCCATTGGTGGTGGAGGCCGCGCGATTACGGTTGGCTCTACGCCGACTCCATCCAGCCGAACTACTACTACGGCAACGGCCAGGTCATCAAGCGCGAGGAGCTGACCACCGACGCCAACGGGCACGCCGTCATTCACCTGCCGACGCAGCGCGAAGGCTCGGAAGTGCAGTACCGGATCGAGGCCCGCGTCACCGACGCGTCGCGGCGCGAGATCACCGGCAGCGGCAGCATCCGTGTGACGCGCCAGCGCTACTTCGTTCACGCCGATCCGCAGCACTACGTCTACCGGCCCAATCAGAAGGCCACGATCGCCTTCAAGGCCATCGATGCCAATGACGATCCCGTTCGTGCCAGCGGCACGGTGACGATCACACGCGACTGGTGGGACGAGTCGTGGATCGATCCGCAGGGGCACGAGGTGCGCGGGGCCGAGCTCGAACGCCTGCGCGGGTCGAGGCCCATCTTCCCGCCGAAGCCGCACGATCCGTGCGGCTGGCAGTTGAAGACGCGCGGATACCGTCACGAAGAGGTGCTGACGACGAAGATCGAGACCGACGCGAAAGGGGAGGCCGAGGTCACCTTTACTCCGAATCGCGACGGCTACTACCGCGTCAGCTGGGCAAGCCCCGACCGTGATCCGTCCAGGCCAAACGCACCGCTGGCCCAGCGCGATGTCGTGACGGCCGAGACGACGCTCTGGGTTGCATCAGGCGATGTTCAGGACATCGGCTACCGGCACGACGGCGTGGAGATCATCGTCGACAAGTCCGCCTTCCGCGTCGGCCAGACCGCGCCGGTGATGATCGTGACGCCGTCGAGCAACCGCTGGGTGCTGTTCAGCGTCGATGCCGAGTCGATCCTCGACTACCGCGTCGTGCATGTGGAAGGGACGGTCAAGCTGATCGAGATCCCGATCGAAGAGAAACATGTGCCGAACGCGTATCTGAGCGCGGCCAGCGTGGCCGATCTGCAGTTCTCGGCCGACCAGAAGGAGATCGTCGTTCCGCCGCTGAAGAACGCCGTCGATATCTCGGTCAGGTCCGACCGCGAGCAATACCAGCCTCGGGAAGAGGGGACGCTCACCGTCACCACGCGCGACGCGGACGGCAAGCCGCTCTCCGCCGAGGTCGGGCTCGGGCTGGTCGATGACTCCGTCTACGCCATTCAGAGCGACTTCGCCGGCGACCCGCGGCAGTTCTTCTTCGGTACGAAGCGAAGCGCCAGCGTTCAGACGACGGCCAGCGTGCAGCAACGGCCCTACGCGAAGTACGTCATCGAGGACGGGAAGGTCGTCAACGAACGGATGCTCGGGCAGAACGCGGATGAGGAGCGGAATAAGGACGAGAGGCGCGCGGACGGCTCATTGCTGTTGCCATACTTTGAGGTCGACAAGAAAGACGGCGCGGTTGCCGAGGCAATCACGGTGACGGCGAATGAGCCGGCCATGATGAAGTCGGCAGCGACCCCTCCGCCGCCGGTTCCGCCGCCGCAGGCTCCGAAACCGTCGCCGATACAAGGAGGCGTGGAGGGAGGCGCTGCTGCGGAACCGGCAGTGCAGGTGCGCAGCGACTTCCGCTCCACGATCTTCTGGCGGCCCGATGTGAAGACCGATGCAAACGGTCTGGCCACGATCAAGGTCACCTATCCCGATTCGCTCACCACCTGGCGGGCCACGGTCCGCGCCGTGACGGCGGCGAACCAGTTCGGCATGGCCACATCGACGACGCGGACGAAGAAGCCGCTCAT